>JBFZFE010000119.1:0-3611 GCA_041306525.1 Verrucomicrobiota bacterium
CGAGCCCGACAGAATCGGCAGCCTCGCCTCGCGGTTCAACGCGCGCACGGATTCGACCGGCAACAAAGCCAGTTCATCGCCCGTCTCCGCCGCCAGCGGCAACGCCACGCCCTTCAGGAACGGACGTTGGACCGTCAACACGCCCACCGGCTGGGCCGGCATGATCCTGACCGGCAACTCCCAATCCTTGCCGGCGGCGCGCACCGCCACGACGGCGCGGTCTTTGACACCCAGGTTATCGGCGTCCGCCTGCCCCATCGTCACCCACGCGCCATAGGTCACCGTGGTCAACGGGTCCGGTATCTCGCTCAACAACGGCAACGAATCGCCGCGACCATCGAAGGCCCGGATCGACGGCTGCACCGCCAAGACGCGCGCCGAGGTTACCGGCTCCAGCTTCGCGGTCGCGAGAAACGCCTTCGCCTTGCCGGCACCCGGCCTGACCGGCTTTGCCCGCTCGCCAACGGCGGCGGCGCCGAGTTTCGCCAGGAGTTCCGTGGCCGGCAGGGTGTTGCCGAGAGGTTTGAGCGCGCCGGCTGTTTCGAGGTTGTGCGCGAGCGGCAAGACCAGGTCGCACGCCAGCAACGTCGCGTTCTTCTGGTCGCCAATGCCCACCTTGAACTGCGCGTTCTTGAGCGTGGTGTTGAAGTCCGGGTTGAAGCCGACCGGATCGGCGGCGTGGACGAACAGCACGCCGAACTTCCGCTCGCTGAGCTTCGCCAGGTCCGCCGCGGAACCGACACGCGAATAATCCAGGCCGCGCCCCCAATCCAGGGGCGCATTCGTCTGTTGCTGCACCACGGCGCCGAGAACGGCCGCCAGCAGGTTGGTCGAGGCGCCACCGACGATGACGAGCGGCTTCTTCGCCGACTTCAGCGCCTGGGCGACGGCTTCGATCTGCGCCAACTTCAAGCCGGTCTGCTCAGCGGCTTGCGCCGCGTTCACACCGAGTTCGCCGGCAAGGAACGCCAGCAACCAGGCTTCGCTGCCGGGGCGAACGACGAAACGTTCGTCGGCGTTGATGCCGGTCAGCGAGAGATGCGGTTCGATGTGGAACCAGCGCGGGTCCGCGTCGCTCAAGTCGCGGGTGAACTGCACCGGGTTGAGAAACGTCTCGATCACATCGGCGCCGACGGTGATGAGGACATCGGCTTGCTTGACGTCGTAGAGCGGGACGGCGTTGATGCCGAACACGGTCTCGTTCGCCTTCCGCAACGTCGCGTATGAGTAGACTTCAAACTCCGGCAGGCGTTCGACGCCGCGTTTGGCGCAGAAATCCTCCACCATCGCGCCGAGTTGGGCATCGGTGTATCCCGACAACCACGCGTGCGGGCCGGCCTTGGCGAGTTCGCTGTTGAGACGCACGAAGGCGTCATCCCAGCTTACCGGCTGGCCGTTTAACAACGGCTGGGTGAGCCGGCCGGGATGATAGAGCCGCGAGAGCGCGGCCTGGCCGCGCATGCAAAGTGTGCCGCGGTTGATCGGGTGGGCGGGATCGCCTTCGAGCTTGACGGGATGGCCGTCGCGAACTTTCGCGATCACGCCGCAGCCGGCGGGACACTCGGTGCAGGTCGTGCGCACCAGGACTGCTTGGCCGGGCAAGGCGTCCTTCGCGGACGGCATGACTTTCGAGATGAGCTTGGTGGGCACGGCTTGGTCGCAGGCGGCGGCGACTGCCGCGCCTGTGCTCACACCCACCACTTTGAGGAAATCACGTCGGTTCATGGCATCACTTGTGACAGGCCAAACAATCGGTCGGGGCGTTGTTCTGTTCGTGGCAACGGACGCACCAGCCCATTTCGAGCGAACGCATCTGGCGGACCTGGCTCATGGCTTTGACTTCGCCATGGCAGACCGTGCAATCGACCCCTGCTTGGACATGGCGTTTGTGGTCGAAGCGGACATGCCACGGGACACGGTGGATCTTGCTCCACTCCACCGGCTCCTGGTTCTCCCAGTGTTCGGTGAGTTTCTTCACCTCGGGGCTGTCCTTCTTGACGTTCTTGTGACACTCCATGCAGACCGACAACGGCGGCACGCCCGCTTGCGGTGATTTGTCTGCGGTCTGATGACAGTGCGCGCACTGGAGGCCCACTTTGTTGACGTGGACATCGTGCGAGAAGTGGATCGGCTGGTTGACGCGTTCTTCGAGGGCGCGGGTGTGGAACACAAGCCCGACGTTCAACACGCCCGCCAGGCCGAACCAGCCGGTCAGGGCGAGGTAGGCGATGCGTTTGATCATGGCGCACCTTCCTTGTTCATTTCATCCAGTTTCCCGAGCAGGAACTTCGCAACCGCGTCTGCTTCGCGCTTCGAGAGGCCCGGGGCGACCATCGGCGGGAAGGCCGGGTCAACCCGCGCCGGGTTGAGGATGAATGCCGCCAGTTTCTGCGCCTCACCGGCATACTTCGGCAACACATCCTTGTGCGCGGGACCGACCACTACCTTGTCGAACGCGTGGCAGGTCGCGCAACGCTCCTCGTAAAGCTTCTGGACCGCCGCGGGTTCGAGCGTGACGACAACGTACTTGGCCTCTTGGGCCGCCACTGCCGCGGTGAAATCCTTTTCGGCCCGCTGGAACTGCAACGCAATCCGGTCGCTCACCGCGGTGCGGTGGATCAGGTGTTGGCGGGTGGCCTCGAATCCCAACGCGACAAATGCCAGCACCACCACCGCGACGATGCGTTTCTGATGCTGGTTCATCATCATCGCGGCGCAGCCGAGTCCCGCCAACCACAGCAGCGCCACGGCGGGAATCGCCGCGCGGGCGCCCGGCAGGGATTGGGCGCTGGGCGGGAGCACGGCGTAGTGCCACACCACCAGCGCCGGCACCACGACCGCGCCGATCAAGGTCAGGCTCAGGCTCCACCAATACAGCCACGGCGAGGGTTTCTCCGTGCGGCTTTCGGGCCAGGCAAAATGGACGAACAAGGTGGCCGCGCCTGTTGCCAGCAGTCCACCGGCAAAGAACAAGGCAAAAGTCGGCAGGTGGCGCACGGCGTAGATGTCGGGAATCAAAGGATGCGTGAGCGGCCAGAGACCGGGATTGTTGATTTGCTCCAGCAGGTTCACGAACGGCATCACAAAACCCACCGTCGCAAGCACGCCCACCGCGCCGTTGAGCGGGTGATGCGTGATCCGGTAGGTGTAGAGCAACCCCAACCCGATCAGGCCCAGCGGCAGGACCAGCAACAGACTGTCCACCATTCGCAACGGCGCGTCGTAGAGCAGTTGGCCGTAGAGCACGGGCAAGGTCAGCAACGGCAGAAACCCGCAGACCACCCAGAGCGCGGGTTGCCGGGGCAGGACGCGGGCGAACTCCCGTCCCAGCGCGGCATCAAACCGCGCGTGCGCGATCGACAGGATCGTCGTGAACAACGCAATCCCCAGGAACGCAAACAACAGGAACTGCACCGCGACAATCAACGGCCCCATCATGCGGAGCGCGTTGAGGTCCGGTGCGGTCACCATGAAATCAAGTATGGCCAGCCCAACCATTCGTTACCTCACCAATACCTCTCCCCATGCGCCATCGACGATGATGGCCGTCATCGTCGCCAAGGCGAGACCGTTGATGGCCATGAACGCCCGGCGCAGATCGGTTTGCCGCA
>JBFZFE010000120.1:0-2526 GCA_041306525.1 Verrucomicrobiota bacterium
CGACGGCAGCGCCGTCAATGTCGCCTTGGCCAAGCAACTTCACATTGCCCATCAGCCCGTTAACCTCAGCGCTGGCATTCGGGTCGTGGACAACGCCTTCCATATTCAGAACGTCAACGCCTACGACAGCCGCTTGAAAGGATGGATGTATCGCTTCCACGGGGTCGCCACCAAGTATCTGCCCAACTACATGGGCTGGCGTCGGTGCCTGGAGCGGTTCTCCGGCATCCTCACGCCAGAGCTGTTTCTCGGGCAGGCCTTCGGGGCGCCCCCAGCGGGGGACCAACACTTAACGCAGACATAGCCTTGCAATAAGCACATAGCGAGATCGGACTCATCCTCGTAGACTACCGCTCACTCATCCAGGCCGAGCCAATCCTTCCACTTTGCATACTGGTAGGTGCAAGTCAGGCCGATACACCACCACGGAACATGCAATGACATCCCCCACATCCGGTACGGCCGCCCTTCTGACCCTGGCCGAAATTGCTGCATGGCAAATCGCTTACCCGCCAGCTAAGGCAGTCCATATCGTCGCGGCGCTGCCCGCCCTGCAGCGCGGCGCGGTATGGAAGGTCAAGCAGATCGAGGAGCTGTGGGATTCCATTCTCCGCCGATTCCCAATCGGATCTTTTGTCATCGCCCCACCAGACGGGACACTGAAACAACAGGATTTCAAGCTCCAGTCCGATCAAGGAGGACTGCCTGCACCGACTCATCTACTACTAGACGGCCAGCAGCGCGCCACTGGCATCGCACTGGGGTTCTATGACATCTGGGCGCAAGACATCAAGGACGCCAAGAGTTCACTGTGGCTGGATCTGGCCGCCCCGCCAGAGAGCCGGGACGCTGAATTTATTTTCCGAGTGGCAACCCGCTCCCACCCCTGGGGTTACAAGCGGGTCGATCCCAACGAAATTCTCTCCGCCCATCAGATTCGCGCGGCATTGCAGGCATTTCAGGCGGTCAATCGCGCTGACGGTGCGCGGCCGGAAAAATTCTCACTCCGGCAAACTTGGCCGTGGGATGCCGAAGCGCCTATACCCTTGGCGCTGCTCATCGACGCAGTGAACCAACATCCGGGCGATCTAGCAAGGTACGCGCCGCAGCTTGGCAATCCATCCAAACCCTGCCGATGTTCGCCGCCAATCCGGCCTTCCCAAGTGAAGAAAATAATGGACGGGTGGAGACCGACGCCCGTCAAGGACTGGCAAAGCAATGCCAAGGGGTACGCGAGGCTTTCGAGAAGCCCGATTCGAAGCGGTCGCAGCTTCTCGACTTTGTTCTGCGGCGCATACAGGATCTTCTTGGCTCCGAGGGCGGCTACTTGGTGCCAGCGCTCCCGCTCAACCTGCAGGATACTACCCAGCCGGACAGCCAAGCCGAGGGAGCCGCACTCAAGGACACTGCACCCACAGACGCAGCAAAAAAAGATGCCATTGAACTCCTTTTTATTCGAGTCAACAGCGCCGGGACACCCCTCGCCGGGGAGGAACTTACCTACTCACTGCTCAAAGCCGCCTGGCCAGACGCGGCAACATTTATCGACGGACTAAAGCACAAACCGGCTCAGGCGTCTCGTATCGCCATGCTCTGTGTAAGACTGATCCTCGCCCGGCGACAGTTGCGGGCGGACGCTGAAAAGATGCCGCAGGCCCCTGGGGTCAATGAATTAAAGCTGACGATGCCGCAGGCCCCTGGGGTCAATGAATTTCGCCGGCTAGTGCGTAACCAGAATCCGGCCCATCCGACGTTTTACGATGACCTGACGACTTTCATCGAGAAGGATGCCAATGAGCTGTTCATAGCCACGTGGCAGTTCCTGACTGACGAGAGCAAGCCCTTCGCCTTGCTGCCGGTATTGGCGGTGGAACTGGCGCAGAAGTCGCCCGACATCTACTTCCTGCTGCTGCGTTGGATCGACCGACTACGGGATAAGGATATCGCCCCTGACGGGATCGAAGAGACGACCCATCGCCGCACACTAGGATTTCTGACCGCCCTAGCCTGGTTTGCTCCTGACAAGACCAAAGCCTGCTCAGCGATCTGGATGGATTTGCAGGAGGAAGTCGACACCAAAAATCTCGCCAACTACTTTAACAACGCGCAATTCAGAAGGGCTTGCCGTCTTGATGAGCGCTTCAACTTACGCATGATTCCACTGCCCTCGGTCAAGGAACTCGACCTAGCATGCAAAAGGGGCGTGACAGGCCTTCAGGGGTGTACGGCAACCATCAGCAGGCGCGATAGCGCCATATGGACTAGCTGGAACTGGTACAACTCTTTTACGGACATGCTGGTAAATGATACTGAAACCAGAGAGAAATGGACTGAACGACTCGTGCCGGAAAACTCTCAGCAAGAGGACGAAGGGCCTGACCTACCCGAATCGACGCGCCAGGCCGCGCGACGCTTTCTCGATACCTTGTATGACTCACGTCCGCTTCTGCTCTATGCACAACGTGTCTGGCTGCGGAAATGGTATCCGCTTTTCGACCCATCTCAACCGGAATACATGGAGGATAA
>JBFZFE010000121.1:0-3029 GCA_041306525.1 Verrucomicrobiota bacterium
AGACCATGGCGAACAGCGCCAGCCCTTTGTTCCCATAGAGCAACTCAAACTGCGCCCCCGCCAGCGTTGCGCCGATGGTATGGGCGGTGGTGTTCAGGATCAGGATGACCGAGATCGGTTGGTCAATGTGCATCTTGAACCGCTGCCAAATTGCCCCGCGCCGCGGATAGCGACTCGACAACTCGGCCACCTGGCTCGGCGTCAAACTCAGCAAGGTCGCCTCCATCACGGAACAGATGAAGGAGATACCCAACGCCAACAGCACACTGAAAATTAACAATGTCATCGAAACCTTTCATAGTGCGGCGAGCCCGCGGCCTTTACTCGGCATCCTCAACCTCTCCCCACAGCAGTCCCTGCAGCCAATCCACCACGGTTGCGCCGCCAAACGCCAACGCGCCGAAGTACGCCAGCGTCACGACAAACAAGGCCATTCCCGCCAACACGAAATAGCCATCCCGCTCCAGCAACGCCGCTGCCAGGAGCACCACGGTCAGGGCCGGTAACCCGTTGCTGAATGGCAGCGGAATGGGCAACAACAGCAACACGCCACAGACCAGGATCGTCGCCCCGTACAGATGGTGCAAAATGCGGGTTTCGACGAGAAACATCCACCGTGGACGCAGCAGCCATTCCATGCCGCGCACCAAGCGCCGCGTGGCTCCCAAGAATTGCGGGAAAAAAGTCGATGGCACTTCCACGGCCAACAAGCGGGCGGGCAGCCATGGTTGCTGGCGCAGCGCGAGACGGAATCCAATCAACGCCACCACCAGGCCGAACGGCAGCGAAACTCCCGGCAACGGGATGGGCGTGCAAAACGGCAGGGCGAGCAACATCAGCAGCAGCATATAGCCCCGACCCTGGGTCACCGCCACGATTTCCCGCAACTGCACCCGCCGCTCCGCAAAGGCTGCGACCAGCCTGCCGATTTCATCCGAGAGCCGGGCGGGTTGTTCCAAGGCAACCGGCGTCTCGCCGTTGTTGCTCGGTGCCGCAATGTCCACGGACTTTTCCATCAGGTGCTCAATGAGGCGTTACCATATTGAAGAGCCGTCCAAGCGACAAGCGAGATCGGCCAACCGCCAAGCAAGGTTCATCGTGAGCAAACTCGCGCAATCCTGAGAGGGTTTCCCGATTCGCCTCAATTGACTTTCCACGAAACGCTAGGCAAATTACACATCGTTTAACCCACGAGAAACGCTGCATGAAACATCTTATCAGCCTTCTTCTTCTCTTCGTGACTTTACCGGTCTGGGGTGCGCCCCGAGAGTTTCCCATGGGGCATCCGCGACAGGTGGAGGACCTGCCGGCGGGAGCATTGCGAAATCGCCTCGAAGAGTTACCGGCTCCAGCCCGCGAACGAGCGTTGCAGTGGTTGCGCAGTTTCCATTTTCCGGCCCAGGATACGCACTCGATGCATGCGGACGCTTCGGGTGGGATCTGCTACGCGTGCCAGTTCCCGAAGGCGCCGGCAGAGCAACCGGCCGCGACGGATTCGACCGAGCCGGTCATCGCCGCGGCGGCTGTGCCGGTCAGCCCGTTTCCGACCAACTTGGTCTTCCACAGTCGACCAGGCGCGCCGAATGTGTTGTACGTCAATTTCTCGGGAGAGACGGTGACCAACACGGAGTGGAACACGCTGATCAGTCGGGCTGAGATACCAGCGGTGGCGTTCAGCACCGACAGCGATTACACAACTTTCAGCGATGCCGAGCAGGTGGCGATCAAACGCATCTGGCAACGGATGGCGGAGGACTTCGCACCGTTCAATATCGATGTCACCACAGAACGTCCCGCCACGTTCAATACGCGCACCGCCGTGGCGTTGATCACACGCAACACCGACGCCAACGGCCAAGCCAACCCGTACAGCAATGCCGGTGGCGTGGCGTACGTGAATGTGTTCAATACGACCTCTTACGCCAAGTACCGGCCAGCGTGGGTTTATCACAACAATCTGTCCAACAACGAATCCTACATCGCCGAGGCCGCGTCGCATGAGATCGGGCACAACCTGGGCCTGAGTCACGACGGCAAGACCGATGGCGCGGAGTATTACGGTGGCCATGGCAGCGGCGACATCTCCTGGGGACCGCTCATGGGGACCGGCTACAACCGCAATGTCAGCCAGTGGTGCAAAGGCGATTATTACCTGGCCAACAACACGCAGGATGATCTCGCCACGATTGCCGGCAAGGTTTCTTACCGGACCGATGATCATGGCGGCACGGCGGGAACCGCGACGGCGTTGCTGATCAACGGCACCAACATTGTCTCAACGACCTTCGAGAACGACCCCGCCAACACCAACACCGCCAATAAAGGCGTGCTGGAACGCAACAACGACATCGACGTGTTCTCCTTCGTGACCGGGACCGGGCCGGTGCGGATCGCGGTCAACCCGTGGATCATGCCGGCAGGCACGCGCGGCGGGAACCTCGATTTGCTGGTTGAATTGTACAACGAAGCCGGGACCCTGTTGCTGGCCAACAACCCGGCCACGCAGGCGACCGCGTTGATCCAGACCAACTTGGTCGAGGGACGTTACTATCTCCATGTCCGAAATTCCGGTGCGGGCGACCCGTTCAGTTCGACGCCGAGCGGATACACCGCTTACGGCAGCATCGGCACCTATTACTTCAGCGGCTCGGTAACCGAGGCGACCGACTTCATCATTCCACCCGTGGCCGAACTGCTGGCCAGCGACCTGACACAGTCGGGCCTGAGCAACAAACAATTCACCGTCACCTACAGCGACAATCTCGCGATCAACGTCAGCACCATTGATTCCAACGACATCCGCGTGACCGGCCCCAACGGCTATGACCGGCTCGCGCAGTTTGTGGCGGTGGACAACGCCGGCAACGGCACGCCGCGCACTGCGACCTACTCGGTCACGCCGCTGTCCGGTGGCGTCTGGTCGCCTGCCGACAACGGCACTTACGCCGTGTTCATCCGCAGCAATCAAGTCGCCGACACCGAGGGCGCGTATGTCGCGGCCGGTCAGTTGGGACAATTCGAGGTGGCGG
>JBFZFE010000122.1:0-5783 GCA_041306525.1 Verrucomicrobiota bacterium
ACGGTGGCCATCATCAAACACACCAACCCGTGCGGGGTCGGCAGTGCGCCGACACTAAAGGCGGCTTGGGACCTGGCCTATGCGACCGACCGGCAAGCTCCGTTTGGCGGCATCATCGCGGTGAACCGGCCAGTCGATGCCGAAATCGCCGCGGCCATTGCGGAGATCTTCAGTGAAGTGATTGTCGCCCCCGGCTTCCAAGCTGAGGCGCTGGCAATTCTACAAAAGAAGAAGAATCTCCGCCTCATCCAGCAAATCGCCCCGCCCGCTGCGCCGCTGTCCCTGCGCTCGGTCACGGGCGGTCTGCTGGTGCAGGAACGCGATACGCGGTTGGTTTCGGCCGCCGACATGAAAGTGGTCACCCAGCGCGAGCCAACGAAGGAAGAACGACACGCGATGTTGTTCGGCTGGCGCATCGTCAAACACGTGAAATCAAACGCCATTGTCTATGTCGGCGCGGACGGCAAGATTGCTCGAACACTCGGCGTTGGTGCGGGTCAAATGGCTCGCGTGGATTCCTCCAAGATCGCGGTCTGGAAAGCCGGCGAGGCCGGGTTGGACCTGCGCGGCAGCGTGGTGGCCAGTGACGCTTTCTTCCCGTTCCCCGACGGCGTGCTGGCCGCGGCGGATGCGGGCGCAACAGCCGTCATCCAGCCGGGCGGCAGTGTCCGCGACAACGAAATCATTGCCGCGGCCAACGCGCGCGGCATGGCGATGGTCTTCACGGGAATCCGTCATTTTCGCCATTGAGGCGCACGAGTCGGCGGCAGGCAGCAAGGACATTACAGAATGGCAGACAAGCAGAAGCAGAACAATTCTCAGCCCCAGAAACCCAAGCAACCGCCGGCCTCCCCCGCGCCGGCGATGGTGAACCCGGCAGTGGCGGTGCCCGCCCCCGAGCCTTTGCCACATTTGTTTCGGTTTCGTGATTGGGCAGTGGCGCTCGCCACGTTCCTGATCGCGTTTGGCGTCTTTGTTTATTACATGTCGCCCTCGATCACCTTGCAGGACTCGGGTGAACTGGTGACGGGCGCCTACCATTTCGGCGTGCCACATCCCCCCGGCTATCCGCTCTGGGCGTTTCTCGGCTGGGTCTGGCGGCATATCGTGCCGATTGGCAACCCTGCGTACCGGATCTGTCTGTTCTCGGTGTTCTCAGGAGCGCTGGTGGTGGGCATCATGACATTGTTCATGTCGCGCAGCATCCTGATGCTGGTGCGGGCCACGCCGTGGGCGGAGTCGATTGACGACAAGTTGCAGCACTGGATGGCGTTGTTGATTGGAGCGAGCGCTTCCCTGCTGTTCGGGTTCAATCGCGGCGTCTGGCTCTGGGCCTCGGTGCCCGAGATGCGCGTGTTGAATGTGCTGTTCTTCACGGTGATGACGTTCACCTTCTTCGCTTGGTTGATGCAGGCAGAGAAACGCGGTTACCTGTACGCGACGCTGCTGCTCCTGGGCTTCGGCATCAGCAACCATCAGACGGTCGGCGTGATGGCGCTGCCCATCCTCGTGGGCACGTTCATCCGCGGTTGGTGGTATACCGAACGCGACGGCAAGACGGTCCGTGATCTGTCCGCTTTCTTTGAAGTGCTGGTGGCTTTTCTGGTCGGCTGGGTCGTGGGTGTGCTGGTGTTTGGCTGGCTGCAGACCCCGCCCGACGGTTCGGTTCTGCTCCAGAAGGTCAAGATGCTGGTCCTGTTCGGCCCCGAAGTGAGTGCCGGTTTGGTTGTCTTGGTGGGCGGCGGCGCGACAATTGCCCTGCTGGCCTACGGCGCCGAGCACGGCTGGCTCCAACGACGTCGCGCGCTGATCCTGACCGCATTGTTCCTCGTCGGTTGCTGCTTTTATCTCTACATGCCGATTGCGTCGGCAACCAACCCGCCGATGAACTGGGGCTACGCGGGAACGAAACAGGGATTCCTGCATGCCGTGTTGCGCGGGCAATATGAGAAGCTCCGCCTCGCGAACCTCATGGGCGCCGACTTCCTGCTGCAGATCGAATTACAGGTTCGCGCCATGCTCGGCCAATACAGCCTGCCGTTGTCGCTGTTTGGCATTGTGCCACTCGCGGCGCTGATCGTTGGCTGGAGACATCTGCATGCGCGTGCTCGCACCTGGCTGATCTTCATCTGGGTGGCGTTCTTCGTCACGCTGATCGGTTTGCTCATCGTCATCAACCCGGGCCTCGACAAGCAGCAGCAGGAGATCAACATCAAGTTCTTCGCGCCCGCCCATGGTTTTTACGCCGTGCTGATCGGCTACGGATTGGCGCTGACCATTGCCGCCGTGTTGTCGAAATGGCCCCAGCTACCGCGGCTTTCCGCCCGCCTGTTGTGCGTGGGACTGCTGGCGTTGCCGGCTATTTCTTTCACCAGCAACAAGAAGATCTGCGACCAGCGCGGCCATGATTTTGGGTATCAATTTGGTTACCGGATGTTCTACCCCGGCGGTGGATACCCGCCGATGGACAAGGATGCGGTCCTGTACGGAGGAACTGATCCGGGCCGGTTTGTGCCCACGTACATGATCTTCTGTGAAAGCCGGGCCGACGCGAAGGATAAGTTCGTTGATTCGCACTTCGACCCGGCAGGCGGTCCCACCTTCGATCGGCGCGACGTTTACATCATCACCCAGAACGCCCTCGCCGATTCGACCTACATGAGTTATATCCGCGACCATTACGATTACTCGCGGCCCGACTGGAACAACGCCGCGACCATCACCAACAAGCCGCTCTGGCAGCAACAGCTCTTTGGTTGGGCCTGGACCGCCTTGGACCGCGACAACATGTATCCGCGCCAGCCCATCTGGATTCCCTCCGAGGGCGACGTCCAAGCCGCGTTTCAGGAGTACGTCTCGCAATTTCGCACCCGGCAGCCCGGTCCCGACGAGAACGTCGAAATCGTCAACGGTCGTGTCAGCGTTCGCGGCGTGGGTGGCGTGATGGCCATCAACGCGATCCTCACCAAATGGATCTTCGAGAAGAACAAGGACAAACATTCCTTCTACGTCGAGGAAAGCTACGTCATCCCGTGGATGTACCCCTACCTTTCTCCCGCCGGCATCATCATGAAGATCAACCGCGAACCCTTGCCGACTCCCGAACAGAACCCGCAGTTCTGGCGGCAGCTGATCGACCGTGATCGCGCCTATTGGGATAACCTCGAAAAAGACTTCACCGCGCGCCGCGAGTTCCACAACAACAGCGACGCCCAGAAAACGTTCTCCAAGCTCCGTTCCGCCATCGGCGGCGTCTACGCCTTCCGCCGTCTCGCGGCTGATGCTGAATACGCCTATCAACAAGCCCGCCGCCTCTGCCCCGAGAGCCCGGAAGCGAACTTCCGCCTGGCCCAGCTCTACATGGAACTCAACCGGCATGACGACGCCGAGCGGGTGCTGCGTGAACTTCAGGAACTCGACCCGCTCAACAGCAAAATCGACATGGCCATCCAGCAGATCCAGCAGGTCGGTCAGGCTCGCAAGGACATCCCGCAGCTCGAAACCGCGCGCCTCGCCGATCCCGGCAACATTCGCCTTGTCACCCAGCTCGCCCAAGCCTATCTGCGGGCCGGGACTCCCGAACGCATCGGCCCGGTGGTTGATGCCTACCTCGCCATGCCGAACCTGCCCGCCGCGGAGATGATCCAAGTTGCCCAGCTTTACATCGCCATCGGCCAGGCTGACCGGGCGGTCGCAGCGTTGCGGATCATCTTGGAACGCCACCCGCAGGACAGCCAATCGTACTACGCCCTTGCGATCATCCGCGGCGTTCAAGGCGCTCATGACGAAGCGTTCCTGGCGCTCGAACGGGCCATCCAGATTACCCCGGCCTTGCGCGACCAAGCCCGCACGGATCGCCGCCTCGATGCTCTGCGCCAGCACCCGCGGTTCCAACAAATCATTGGCGGAACCCCGTTTTCGGGTGGATTATTCCGCTGAGCGGCCTTGCCCATGGAAACCGTTGAGCAGAAGAAAACACGTGTTCGCCAGATCATCACCACGCTGAACAAAGCGCATCCTGATGCCCGGCTGGCTCTGGACTTCAGCAGCCCGATGGAATTGCTCGTCGCGCTCATCCTCGCCGCCCAAGCCCGCGACGAACGCGTCAACGAAGTCACGGCCGTCCTTTTCAAGAAGTACCGGACCGTGGCCTCTTGGACGCGCCTCGACGAGAGCGAGGTCAGCAAGATCACCTTCTATCGCAACAAGACCAAGGCCATCCATGGTGCCGCCGCCATGCTCCTGGAGAAGTTCGGTGGTGAAGTCCCCAACAATCTCGACGACCTCCTCTGCCTCCCCGGTGTCGGTCGCAAGACCGCCAATATCATTCTCGGCAATGCCTTTGGACAACCCGCCATCGGTGTCGACCGGCACGTCATGCGCGTCTCCGAACGCCTCGGCCTTACCGGCCAGGCCGATCCCGACAAGATCGAGGCCGACCTCACCCCCATCGTGCCGGCCGCCAACCAGGTGAAGTTCTGCCATTTGCTCCAGTTTCACGGTCGCCGCATCTGCGTGGCACGCTTACCGGACTGCCCGAACTGCCCCATCAACCTGCTCTGTTTCTATCCGGACAAGACGCCCGCCAAGCCGGTAAAGCCGGTGAAGAAATGAAACCGCGCGACATCCAGACCATCAACAACGTTCTCGCCATCGTTTGGGAGGATGGCGGCGAGAGTTACTTTGAATTTGAGCGACTCCGCCGGGCGTGTCCTTGTGCCACCTGCCAGGGCGAACGCAATATCCTTCTGGAGGCACGGCCCGCGCCGCCAAACTACACGCCCGCCAGTTTTCAACTGACCGCCTGGCGCCCCGTCGGCGGCTATGCCATCCAGCCGCAATGGGCCGACGGTCACAACACCGGCCTGTACTCGTTCGAGTACCTTCGTGATTTGGAGAAGCCAGCATGAGAATGATCGATCCCCACGCCCACATGGTGGTCCGCGTCACCGACGACTACGAACGAATGGCCCTCTCCGGCGTCGAAGCGATCGTCGAGCCCGCGTTCTGGCTCGGCTCGCCGCGCACCAGCGTGGGCACGTTCATCGACTACTTCGAGATGATCATCGGCTGGGAAACGCAACGCGCCAAGATGTTTGGCATCGAGCATTTCAACACCATCGCGCTCAACCCCCGCGAGGCCAACAACGAGCCGCTCGCCGCCGAGGTCCTCCCCGTCGTCGAGCGCTTCTGCCAACGCGAAACCGTCTGCGCCATTGGCGAAATCGGTTTTGACCGGCAGACCGATGCCGAGGAAGCCGCCTTCCGCTATCAGTTGCGCATCGCCAAGAAACGCGACCTGCCCGTGCTCATCCATCTCCCGCACCAGTACAAGAAACTCGGCACCGAACGCTCCCTCAAGGTCGTGACCGAGGAAGGCATGAACCCCGCCAAGACGCTCCTCGACCACAACACCGAGGAAACGATGCCACTCTACGAGGGCACCAACTGGTGGCGCGGACTCACCATCTACGCCGTCACCAAGCTCACCGTCGAACGCGCCGCCAACATCGTCGAGCAATACGGCGTGAACCGGCTGATGGTGAACTCCAGCGCCGACTGGGGCGTCTCCGATCCGCTCAGCGTCCCCAAACTCGCCGTCGAACTCAAACGCCGCGGCTACCCGCGCGACCAGATCGAGCAACTCGTGTTCTGGAACCCCATCGAGTTCTACAAGCAAAGTCCCAACTGGACCTTCAAAGCCTGACAAACAGCGGCGACTTCTTCGTCGCGCAATTCAGGAAACATCGGCAGCGAGAACACTTCCCGCGCCGCCCGCTCGG
>JBFZFE010000123.1:0-4751 GCA_041306525.1 Verrucomicrobiota bacterium
GAAGAACAGGTGCGGTCAGGGATTGTTCACGAACACGCCGAAGCCGCGCGTGGACATGAAGAACGGCACCGGAAACCCGCCGGACCGGATCGGACCGGTATGTTCGCCGACATGTTCGCCGTCAATGGCAGTAAATCAGGTTTCATTGGTTTGGTTTGGTAGCGATGGCGCGCAGCGTTGTCAACGCTTTCGGCTCCAAACTTGCCGGGCGGGTAAGGCCGTGGCACAGTGGGCGCCAATCAAGAGGAAAACAGTTTATGCGCTCAGATATCGTCAAAAAAGGACCCGAACGCGCGCCGCACCGGAGTTTGCTGCGGGCCACCGGCGTCATTGAATCCGAAGCCGACTTCGACAAGCCGTTCATCGCCATTGCCAATTCCTACACCGACTGCATTCCCGGCCATGCGCACCTGAACGAGATCGGCGCGATGGTCAAACGCTTCGTGCGCGAGGCGGGCGGCACGCCGTTCATCTTCAACACCATCGGCGTCGACGACGGCATTGCGATGGGCCACAGCGGCATGAAATACTCGCTGCCCTCGCGCGAACTGATCGCCGATTGCGTCGAGACGATGCTCAAGGCGCACTGTTTTGACGGCATGGTCTGCATCCCGAACTGCGACAAGATCGTGCCCGGCATGCTGATGGCCGCGATGCGCTGCAACATCCCGACCGTCTTCGTCAGCGGCGGCCCGATGGCAGCGGGTATCGCGCAGCGCGCCGCCGGCGACTTGCCCGAGCAATTCGGCGCGGCCGAGAAGAAATCGGATCTGATCTCGGTGTTCAAGGGCGTCGCCGAACTCCAGGCCGGCAAGATCACCGCCGCGGACCTGGCCAAGCTCGAACAATCCGCCTGCCCGACCTGCGGTTCCTGCTCGGGCATGTTCACCGCCAACTCGATGAACTGCCTCTGCGAAGCGCTCGGCATGGCGATGCCCGGCAACGGCACCGTTCTCGCCGTCTCGAAGGAACGCGAAGCCGTTTACCAACGCGCCGCCCGCGCCATTCTTCATCTGGTCGCCAAGGACATCAAACCGCGCGACATCGCCACGGTGGAAGCATTCGACAACGCGCTGGCCCTCGACGTCGCGATGGGCGGCTCGACCAACACCATCCTCCACACCCTCGCCATCGCCCGCGAAGCCGGTATCGCCTACGACATCGCCCGCATCGACGCCATCAGCCGGCGCGTGCCCTGTCTGTGCAAAGTCTCGCCCTCGTCCGATTACCACGTCCAGGACGTGCATCGGGCCGGTGGCATCCATACGATTCTGGGCGAACTCAAACGCATGGGCGCCCTGAAGACCGAGTGCATCACCGTGACCGGCAAGACTATTGGCGAGAACATCGACGAATGGGACATCCGTTCCCCGCACTGCACCGCCTGGGCCAAGGCCGCCCGCGTCTCCGGTTCCTCCGCCATCGTGGTCGATCCCAACGACAAACTCGGCCCGGCCGCCCGCACCGCCTCCGGCAACCTCGCGCCCAAGCCGATGCTGTTCTTCCCGGGCGATGAACGCGCCATCACGCTCTGGCGCGATGGCGCCGCGTGGAACGCCGGCGATATCGACGCCCAAGTCTCGCTCTTCGCCGCGAAGTGTTACGTCAAGCTGCCCGGCGTTGTGCTCACCAATCACGCCGAGTTGCGCGCCGCCATCGAGCAATCCGCGCAACAAGCCCGCGGCCTGCAACGCGCCGAGCTCGGCGACTACAAGGGCGAGCCGGTCCTGTTGCTCTGGCAATACGAGAAGACCGGCCAGCGCGCCAAGATCTCCATGCTTCGCATCAAGAAGATGAAGAACTGGGTCGTCAGCCGCGCCGAGTTCGATACCGACCCGAAACATCTCGCCAAAGTCGTGCCCAGCGGCCTGATCCCGCACGACCCGGCGTTCATGTTCAAGGCCGACGACTGCATCCGCACCAAGGCCACCGCGTACATGCCCGATGGCGGCCTCGCGATCCTCTACGGTCAACTCGCGCCCCAAGGCAGCGTCGTCAAGACCGCCGGCATCAGCGACGGCTTCAAACAGTATTGCGGCCCCGGCTTCGTCTTTGAAGGTCCCTGCGTGATCTTCGAAAGCCAGGACGACGCCTGCGAAGGCATCCTGGCCGGCAAGGTCAAAGCCGGTGACGTCGCCATCATCCGCAACGAAGGCCCCAAGGGCGGACCCGGTATGCAGGAGATGCTCAGCCCGACCAGTTACATCGTCGGCATGGGCTTGGGCGACAAAGTTGCGCTCATCACCGATGGCCGTTTCAGTGGCGGCACTGCTGGGGCCTGCATCGGCCACGTCAGCCCCGAGGCGGCCGAAGGCGGTCCGATTGGCATCCTCAAGAACGGTGACCGGCTCCGCATCGACTTCCCGAACCGCAAGATCGACATCCTGGTTCCCGAAGCCGAACTGGCCGAACGCCGCAAGAGCTTCGTGCCCGTCAAACGCGACCTCAACGGCTGGCTCGCCCGGTACCAAAAGCTCGTGACCAACGCCAGCAGCGGCGCTGTGCTGGGCTGAGCGAAAGTTCGCCAGCGCGAGTCACTTTTCTTGTGGGAGGCGTCCCGCCGCGATTCCGCTCCCGGTAGGGACGGCTCGCCGAGTGGTCCGCTCGCTCTGGCGCGTTCCCACAACTTGTTCGGCGCGCGGGTTTGCCACAAACTACAGCGGATTGTCGCAAGCTCCAATCCTGACCGCGCCGCAATGGTGACCGCCAGATCTCCCGGTCTGGAGACCTTCGGTCGACGGGAGTGCGGGGTCAGAGACCCTCGCACAACAGAAAAGACCCTCGCACAATAGAATCGCGACTGGAAAGTCGCTCACACCGTGATGTGTTCGATGCGGTAGTTGGCGTCGGGGTGGGCGGGGCTGGGACCGGCGACGAAGAGGACGTGGTGGCCGGGCAGGTTGTGTTGGCGCACCCAGTCGCGGGCGAACGCGTTCCAACTGACCTGATCAGCGGCGCTGACCGGCTCGATGCCGTAGCTGAAACGGAGCGCCTGGCAGACGCAGTCGTTGGGGCAGATGGCGGCGACCCAGACGGGCGGTTTGAAGCGGGCGATGAGGCGCGCGGTTTGGCCGGTACGGGTCGGGATCAACACGGCGGCGGCATCGAGGTGGGTCAGCAGGTTCTCGACGCTGTGGGAAATGACGTCGCCCAGTTCGCGGGACTGACAAAGCGAATGGGCATCGGTCGGCGGCCGGTGAGTCTCGGCGACGGCGGCGATGCGGGCGAGCATGGCCACCGACTCGACGGGGAAACGTCCCATGGCCGATTCCGCCGAGAGCATCACAGCATCGGTGCCGTCGAGCACGGCGTTGGCGACATCGGTGGCCTCGGCACGGGTGGGCAGACGGGACTCGGTCATCGACTCCAGCATCTGCGTGGCGGTGATGACCGGTTTACCGAGCCGGTTGGCTTGCTGGATGAGTTGCTTCTGGATGATGGCGATGCGTTCGATGGGCACTTCGACGCCGAGATCGCCACGGGCGACCATGATGCCGTCGGCGGCGCGGAAGATTTCGTCGAGGTGATCGAGGGCTCCGGCCCGTTCGATTTTGGCGATCAGGAACGGTTGGCGGCCGAACTCCTGGGCGGCGGCGCGGACGGCATCGAGATCGGCGGCGGTCTCGACGAACGACTGGCTCACCGCGTCCACGCCGTTGGCGAGCGCGAAGCGGAGGCAATCACGGTCGTGGGGCGTGAACGCGCTGATGCCCAGCGCGATGCCGGGCAGGTTCAAGCCCTTGCGCGCGCGCAGTTCGCCGCCGACCAGCACCCGGCAGACGACATCGCTGCCGGTAACCCGTTCGACTTCGAGCTGGACCAGGCCGTCGTTGAGGAAGAGCCGGTCACCTTGCTTCACCACGGCTGGCAAGCGCGCGAAGCTGACGGAGACGCGTTCGGCGTTGCCGGTCAGTTGTTCGGTCGTGAGCGTGAATATGTCGTCGCGTTTGAGTTCGATGGAGTCGGTGCTGAGCTGGCCAATGCGCATCTTGGGCCCGGGCAGGTCGGCCATGATGGCGATGCGGCGGCCGGTGCTCATCTCGGCGGTGCGGATGTTGGCAATGACACGCTGATGCGTGGCGAAATCGCCATGCGAGAAGTTCAGCCGCGCAACGCTGAGCCCGGCATGGATAAGTTGTTCGAGAACGGCCGGTGACTCCGACGCCGGTCCGATGGTGGCAACAATCTTGGTTTTGGCGGGGAGCAGGGACATCAAGGCAACTCGAAGTGGCTCATCATTTTGAAGACTTGGTAACGGTGCGCGATCTCGGTGGGCGTGAGCTTGGTGAGGCGGTTGAGGCTGAAGCTCTCGACGTTGAAGCTGGCGATGACGCTGCCGTAGACCACGGCTTTGCGGAGCGTGTCGGCGTTCACGGTGCCCTTGCTGGCGAGGTAGCCGGTAAAGGCGCCCGCGAAACAATCGCCGGCACCGGTCGGGTCATGGATGTCTTCGAGCGGATAGGCGGGCGCGCTGAAAAAGAGGTCGGGACCGAACAGCAGCGAGCCGTGTTCGCCCTTTTTGATGACGACGTATTTCGGACCCCATTCGCGGACGAGCCGACCGGCCTTGATCAGGCTGGTCTGCTTGGTCAACTCGCGCGCCTCGCTCTCGTTGAGCACGAGGCAGTCGATCTTCTTGATGAGTTCCATCAACGCGGGCCGGGCGATGTCGAGCCAGAGATCCATTGTGTCGGCGACGACGAACTGCGGTTTGGCGACCTGCGCCAGGACGTGCATTTGCAGCTCGGGCG
>JBFZFE010000124.1:0-4712 GCA_041306525.1 Verrucomicrobiota bacterium
AACACGATGATGACGTACACCATCGCCACCCAGGTGAAGATCAACAGCAGGTAATACGTCCCCGGGCTCAGCTGTTCCCGGCACACCTGCCCAATGGAACGCCCCTTGTGCCGCAGGCTGGCCATCAGCGAGGAATAATCGTGCACTCCCCCGATGAAGATCGAGCCCGCCAAGATCCACAACAACGCCGGCAACCACCCAAACGCCAGCCCGGCAATGATCGGCCCGACAATCGGTCCCGCCCCCGCAATCGAGCTGAAATGATGACCAAACAGCACCGGCCATCGGGTCGGCACATAGTCCACCCCGTCGCGTTGCGTCTGGGCCGGCACGGGCCGCTGGGGATCGACCTCGAAACGACGCTCCAGAAAACCCCCGTAGAACCGGTAAGCAGCCAGTAGAATCACCGCCGCCAACACCAGCAACAACGCCAGACTCATCTGCTCATCTCCATGAACGGCGGACCATAGATCAAAGCCCTCGTTGAGTCACGGCGCTTACGTTACCGGCGGAGTTTGCAGCCGAAAGCTTTTCCAGAGCGGCAGCGGGAGGCTACCGGCCGCGATGACGGCGAGTTGGCTGAGAACGAAGATCATCAGCCAGTTGAACGCGGCGTCCATGAAGCCGTAGCTGTGAAGGCCGATGCCGAGCATGTTGGTGCCGAACCAGGAGAAGGCAGTGATGATGTTGCCGAAGATGGCGAGGTTCATCAGGCCGCGGTCACGGGCGATGCCGCCCCAGCGGGCGTGCAGGATGATCGCGCACCAGATGACGATGAGCAACGCCCCGTTTTCCTTGGGGTCCCAGCCCCAGAACCGGCCCCAGGATTGGTCGGCCCAGATGCCGCCCAACACGGTGCCGATGAAGCTGAAGAACATGGCGAAACAGATGACGGCGTAGGTCATGTTCGCCAGCGCTTTGCCCAGCTGGAGATCGGTCTTGCCGGCCACCGGGAAGCGGAGCAACGGCGTGAACAGGCCCAAAATCACGTAGGCCAGGCCGAGGGCACCGGCGACGAACATCGCACTGTAGCCCAAGGTGATGGTGACAACGTGGGTCGCGAGCCAGAAGTTGGTGTCCAGGACGGCGCGCAGCATTTCCATTGTGTCGCCGCCGAGGGCGAGGTTGTGCGCGATGAGCAAGGTGATGAACCCCGCCAAGCCGGCCACGGCGCTGCCCAAGCCGACACGGTAAAGGCGTTCGAGGATCAGCCCCAGCACGCAGGTGCCCCAGCCAATGAAAATCGCCGAGGAATAGAGGTTGGTGACGGGCGGACGTCCTTCCAGCAGCATCCGGTAAACCAGGCCGAAGGTGTGGACGATGAGGGCGAGCCAGACGAGGTAATAAGCGGAGCGGCGCAGCGCTTCGGAAGTGCCCGGGGCCGCGGCAAAGGTGAGCAACGCACCGCCGGCAAGGACAAACACGACGATGTAGATGATGGTGGCGTGGAGAAAGAGTTTGATCTGGTTGTAGTAATGCTCCGAGCGTCCCTTGGCCACTTCCCGGCTGAACTGCGGGGCGAGCCAGTCCCGGTAGGCAGCGACCGCAGCGTTGAAAGCCGCCGCATCCCGCTGGCCATAGGCGCTGGCGATGCGGGCGTAGGCGTCGACGGCGGGATGGACCTGGCCATCGCGCAAGGAACCGATGAGGCTGACGCCGATGTTGAGCCAGCCCTCCTTGTCGGCGGGATTGGCGGGCGGAACGACGAGCGGATAGGCGTACTGGGCGACGTTGTTGAACTGCTGGGCGAGCGGGGCGAGTTGCTTGAGTGTTTCCGTGTGGCTCTTGCCGGTGCCATGCGCGTCGCGCAACGCGGCCACGCCGGCCGGCAAGGCCGCCTTGTAAGCGGCCAGAGCCGCGCTGAAATCAGTCATGCTCTCCGGCTGGATGCTGTTCTTGAGGCGTTGGTAGAGCCAGACGGCGTTGGCGATCTTGATGACCTGTTTCTGGTAGGCGGTGCGCTGGGCATCCTCCAACTGGCTGGCTTGCCGGCCTTGTTTGTTGATCTCGTCAATGACCGGCGCAATCTCCTCGTAGGAATAATAGTGCAGGCCGCTTTTCGCGACACCTTTGCCGGTAAGCTTCAGTTCGTTGATCAGGTCGGGATGGTGAATGAGGAAAACGGGCCGCTGGTCGGCGTCCGCGGGACGAAACATCACTTCGAGCAGCCACTCGGTGGACTTGAGTTTCCGGGGATGATGCCAGAATTTCCAGCCGGGCACCTCTTCAATGGGCAGGTCACCGGTACTGCGGAGCTGGAGCAGCGAATTGCGGGCGACGGAATCAAAGGGCTGGATGCGGCCGTTGAGCAGCACCGGCAGGCGGCCAAATTCGAGGATGTGAAACTCACCGTCGCGGCGCGGCAACATGACCACGACCATCTCGACGACGAAGAGGGCGAGCAGTCCCCACGGCAACAGGCGTTGCAGAAGCTTCATGGTGCCTTCCTCTTGGCGAAGCGGTAGAGATGCACGCCGAACTGGATGGTCATGCCGATGCCCACCAGGATGCAAGCCAGATACGGGGTGAGCCAGCTCGGGTTACGGACCACCTGCAGGATCGTGCCTTGGTTGTCGCGGTCGTAACTGGACTGGTAATAGGTTTCGCCATCGTACCGCAGCGGATTGTTCATCGAGATCAACACCTCGCGGTTCTCGCCGGCCGCGGGATGTTCGAGGCGGACACGGCTGGAGAAGTTCTTCGGAATCTCGGTGCCCGGATAGGTGTCGTGGCGGAACTCCAGCAAATGGAGGCTGTAAGGCTTGTAGAAGCGCTCCGGTCGCAATTGCATCTCATACTGGCGTCCGCCGTAACTGAACATCTGCGGCCCGGTCAGGTAGGCGGAGACAAGATAACGGCCGAGCGAACCTTGGGGCGTGACGATCTCGACCAGACCGGAAGGCACATCAATGCGGTTCAGGGCCGTTTCCTGCGCCAAGGGCCGCCACCAGAATTCAGCGCCGATGCCGGCCGTCGAATTCACTTGGTGGTAACCGGCCTCGGCCTTCTCCGCCAAGGCAGAGTTGGGATGAAAGGTCGGGATGCTGACCGTAAACGGCATGGCGGCGTGGCGGATGTCGCGTTGTTGCAGCAACAGGCTTGCCGGCACGGCGACCACCTGGTCGCTGGCTTCATCGGTGGTGTCAATGATGGCCAGTTCATAGCGGCCGACTGCCTCCGAGTAGCTCTTGGTGTCGCCATGGCGCAGATGCAGCGAGCTTTCAACCGACAAGACATCGGTCAACACCTGGCCGATGAGCAGCAAGACGATGCCCAAGTGAATGAAGGCGATGCCAATCTTGCGTCCACCCGGTTGATAGTAGCGGAAATGAGCGGCAAAGAGATTGATGAGCAGCAATCCGCCGATGAGATAGCCACCCGGAAAGATCGGCAGGCGCAGCCCCAGACCGTCTGGGTTCCAATAAATGAAGAAGCTGCGGAAAAACTCGGCTTGCGCCTGGTAAAGACCCAACTTCACCTGCGCCAAGGTTCCCCAGAAAACAAGCACCAGCCCCAAGGCCAGCAGCACAACAGTCAGCTTGAGCGAGGTGATCAGGCGATAAATCCCGTCGAGCATTTTAGAATCGGGCCTCTTGCATGAATTTCATGAACGCCGCGCGTTGCGATGCGACAACCTTCGTGTCGCCCATCAATTTGAAGAACCAAGTCTGTCCGCCATGCGGCACGATGACAGCCACCAGCGCAGCGGATGCGCCCGTCATCTCCACAAGCATGCCGCGGCCGGCGGTCGTTTCGAGAAACTTCGTCCCCGCAGTCAGCTCATCGGCGGTCCACTCCGGCAAACCCAACTGCTGGCGCCAGCGATTGACGTTCGCGGTCAACCCGCCGCCGTCGCCCACCGAGGAACTGATGTTGAGCGACGCCTGCGTCTTGTCCTCACCCGAGATCAGAAACTTCGCGACGAGGAACTGACCGGCATCGGCTTCCGTCCAGCCGGCAGGCACGGGCCAATGCGCTTTGGCCGCACTGGCCGCTGGAGGAACGGCGGGCGTGGCGGCCACGAATTGCACTGACTTGAGAAACTCCACAAAGCGCGGCTTCTGCTCGGCCACCAAAACGGTGTCGCCGGTCATCTTATAGAACCAGGTCGTGCCGTCGCGCACTTGCATCGCCGCCAGGATCCGGATCGTTTCACCGCCCAGATCATAAAGCGCCGTGGCTGGCGACAAGCCGGTCGGCTCAGCAATTTTCTTCAATTCCTCTTCCGTGATGGGCGCCAAACCCACCTGCCCGCGCCAGCGATTGACATTGCCCAGTTCCCCCCCCGCGCCGCCCGGCAACGGAATGATGCTGACGTCGGCCTGCTTGTCGCCTTGGCCGGTAATCTTGAAGGAAGCGACGCGAAACTGACTGGGCGCCTGTTCTTCCCAGCCAGCGGGCGTCTGCCATTTCAGAGTCGGGCGCGCCTCGGTGCCATGTTGGTGCTGATGCCCATGATCGTGGTCGCGGTGCTCCTTCGCTGTGCGGTAAACACGCACCTCTTCCCGGCGACAGCCCACCGCCAAAAGACAGACCACAAGCAACGAGAGAAGCCCCCAACGGCTTTGCTCCGGCGCCTGACAACCAAAGAAAAGATGTGGTTTCCTTGCCATTCTGCGACCCCTGCCCGACGAAAGTGCGCGCAACATGTCACAGGGTTTCGGCAGTGTCAACGCTGCCCGACAAAGGAAGTTCGCAGTAGTTTGGTGAAG
>JBFZFE010000125.1:0-2732 GCA_041306525.1 Verrucomicrobiota bacterium
TGTGAACCTGGGCCTCAGTGCCCCGCACCCGGCTGCTGCGCCATCAAGCGGATCTTTCGCCAGTGAACGCTTTGCAATCGGTCGAACATACCCACTCCCAGCAAGATCTCGTGAGCTGTCGTTGCGATCCACGGCCCCAATGACGCCAGACCGGGCGCCCAGTGGACCAGCACCAGACTGCCGCCGACCAACACCACCGCGCCCGAGCCCAGCATCCACAGCGCCGGGACCAATATATCACCCGCTCCGCGCAACGTGTGCGAGTACGTCAGGAACGCGGCATCGAACATCTGGTAAATCGCCACGCAGATGAAGATCAGCTTGCCGGCCTGGATCACCGTCTCATCAGTGCTGAACACCCGCATCAGCGGCTCGCGAAACACCAGGAAGACCACACCGACGCTTACCATGTAGCCGGCAATCAATTTGAACCCGAGCAACGCGCGTCGTTGCGCTTTCTCAGGATCTTTTGCGCCAATCGCCTGCCCGACCAGCGCCGTCAGCACGGTGCCGATGGCAAACGACGGCATGAACAGCAAATGCAGATACCGGACCACGATGCTGTTGGCCGCCAGATGCGCCGTGCCAAACATCCCGATCAACGCGATTACGATCACGCCCCACGTCAGCAGATCAAAAACCGGCATCCCGCCTGCCGGCGCCCCGACGCGGACGATGTGACCGAGCAGCTTTGGCCGGAGCCCGACGTGGCCGGTACCGTATTCGGTCCGCAAGGCGCGCCGCCAATACCAGGCCAACAGAATCAACGCCTGACACCACGTCGCCAACGCCGTGCCCAAGGCCGCGCCACCGACGCCCATCCTCGGCATGCCCCAGTTCCCAAAGATGAACAGCCAGTTGAAGAAGATGTTCAGTCCCGTTGCCACCAACCCGGTCACCACGAGGATCTTCGGCCGCAACAACCCCGTGAAGAAACTCGACAACGCCACCACCACCAACGCCGGCACGCCGCCCAGCAGACACCATTGGTAATACTGCACCTCCAGCGCCTGAACCGGGGCGCTGTGCCCGAGCAGACGGAAATACCAGGGCGCCAACGGCAGTTGCAGCAGCAGAATCAGCCCCCACGCCACCGAGAACCAAAGTCCCTGCGCCGTTACCGGCCCGCACTCGGTCCGCGCGCCCGCCCCGCTGTGCTGGGCGACAAACGTGTTCACCACCGAGAGCACGCCGTGCCCGAAAACAAGCGGCACGAGGTAGATCATGTACGCCGGCAGGATCGCCGCCAACGCGTCGTCGCCCAGCGGCGCCACCATCAACCCATCGACAAACTGCATGCCGGTAATGGCCAGGTTGATCACGATCAACGGCCAAGCCGTTACCAACAACTCCGCCAGATCGCTGCGCCGCGGCACATGCCGCGCCACCTCGACCGGGTCCGGCGTCACACTGTCATGAGGAAGCGACATTCCCCAACTGTTCAGGCAGCCCACCCGCCAAAGCAACTGCAAAGGTGCGCTTGGTGTCGGGAAACAGTTCAGGATGCGGAGTTCCTTGGTCTGAAAACCGGCAAGTGCGTGGTTGAAACACTTCCGGATTGCCGATAGCATCGTTCAACGATGAAGGCGGTGATTGATCGGGGGGAATTAGTGCGGGTTCTGACTGCTTTGCGGCCCAATCGTAGTGAAAGCTTACACGGGGAGAAGTTAGCTAAGCTGTGGGCCTGCACGGGTCGGGTTTTCGTCGAGGCATTTGATGTCACGGCGGGCGTCGAGGCATTGGTGTTGGAGGAAGGTTCGTGTTACGTGCCGCGAGTTGCTTTCCTGAAGCTGGTGGAGAGTTACGCGCCAAAGGCGTCCGTGACGATTGAAGCAGATGCACAACGGACCCGGATCGAGCAGACGACATTTGATTCGGTGGATTACTCGTCCAATGCCATTCCGCCAGGACAGTTCAAGGTTTTTGGGGCTCAGGATGTTGCGTGGATGACGGAGGCGGCACGCGAAACGTATGGGCTGAAGCACGGAGAAAAAACGACATCGAGCCCGCTAAAGGCAGAACCTGTGAAAGCAACGGCGCCAACAGTCAGTTCGCCCAGCCAACCGATTATTAATAAGACGCCGGAGGTGGATGGTCACGCCCATACCAAGAGCCACCAGGAGGAATTGTGTATTCCACCGGGGAGCCTGCGGAAGGAGTTTGAGCTGAAATGGCGGCTTGGGGCGCGGACTTGTGCACTGCTTGTCAAAGTAGTTAGCACGTTCCAGGCACGGGCATGGATTTCATGTGGGGATCAGACTGCCTCAGCCAGAAGCCTCATGGGTTTGATGACGTTGCCGGAGAAGGCGGGCACGCGTCTGGTGGTTTCAGCGCATGGAACTGACTGTGCGGCATTGATGGAAAAGCTGACAGAGTTTTTCACGGTGGGCGAACGGGTGGAGCGTTGTGGCGTGCTTGGGTGCAAGGGCTTGCCCTGTTTGGCCGGGTATACCAGAAACAGTATACTGTATGGATGCTCCGGAGGAGATCATACTTGGGAGGTGTCTCGGGAAGGGAGGGTTGCGACGGGCTCAGTATTGCAGCGGCTCACGGTGGAGCTCATGCCAGAGCAGCCGGCAATGCCCGCACCGCTAGCAAGCAGGCTGCCATCAACTGATCCCGACACGCGGTTCAACTGTGAGAGGTGCGGGCAGCATTTCGTGGCAGCGACCGAGATGGCGGGGACTGAAGCGAAGTGTCCTACCTGCGGCCTGCTGGTTACAGTCCCGGCA
>JBFZFE010000126.1:0-3074 GCA_041306525.1 Verrucomicrobiota bacterium
AACGCGACCTCCAGAAGATCTCCGCCATGCTCCAAAGTCCCGATGGCATGCGCCGTTGCGCCGCCGCGATGGTCCTCACCGAGTTGGCCCCCCAAGACGCCGCCGTGGTCAAAGCCCTCGGTGAATCGCTCGCCAACGCCAGCCAATTGCTCACCCGCTACGTCTTGGAAGCCTTCGAAGCCATCGGCACCCGCGCCGTGGTGCCCTACGTTTTGCCGCTGCTCAATGCCGCCGAGGTCGAGACCAAGCTCCGCGCCGTCGGCATTCTCGCGCGGGCCGGTGGGGACGTCTTGCCGCTCATCGAGAAACAGTTCGCCCAGGCCACGCCCCAGCAACGTCTCGTGCTCGCTGACGTGCTGGCGCGCATCCATTCCAGCGCCGCACTGACGATCATTCTGGACATGCTCTTTGATTCCGACTTCGAACTGGTGAAAGAAGTCTGCCAGGCGGTGCGCCGTCACATCGCCGACGCCACGCCCAAGCAACGCGAGGCGCTCCACAAGACCCTCACGCAGTTCATGGTCAGCACCCGCGTGAAAGAGAATGACCGCGTCCTGACCTCCTGCCTGTTGCTGGTCGGTTACATCGGCGCGCCCGAGGCCCGCAAAGTGTTGCTCCAGTTTGCCACGCCCAAACATCTCGGCTACATCCGCCGCAACGCCCTGCTCGGCCTTAAAGGCCTCGAAATCACCGGCCCCGCCAGCGCACAAACCATCAAAGCCCTCCTCCCCTATCTCAACGAGGAGGATCCCATCATTGCCCAGCACGCGCTCGACATCATCGAACGCCTCCCGCAAACCGCCACCGGCAAGGACGCCCCTTGGCGCAAGCTCCTGCAAAATCCCCACGCTCCCGTCCGCGCTTTCGCCGCTCAACGCCTCGCCGCCCCCGACGATGCCGGTACCAACAAACTCCTGCTCGACTTGCTCGCCCACGAGGACCCGCAGGTCAGCGACATCGCCGCGGGAGCCCTCGCTCACCATGACGGTGCCACCAAACTCCTCCTCGACACCCTCGCCAAGGAACGCGACGCCCAACGCGCCTGGCGCCTCGTCAAGATTCTCAAGCCGCACGGCCCGTCCATCGACAAGAAGTTGCTCCAGAAATTCGCCGACCTTGCCGGCAAGGACCTCGCCGCCGGTCAGCCCCGTTACGAGGCGTTGCTCTACCTCCTGCGCAACACCGATCCCAAGATCGCCGACGCCGTGCTGCTGGCCGCCGGCCAGAAATTCCAGAAAACCAAGCAGTGGCCCAAAGCCATCGAGTGCTACCGGCAACTGGCCAACTCCGAGAGTTTTGACAACGAGATCCGTTACGACCTCAGCCTCTGCAACTTGAAACAATCCCCGAAGGACCTTTCCCCGCACTTGCGCAGCGAAGATCACGCCCTGCGCGGCTTCCAGGGACTGCTCGCCAACAAGCCCTTCAAGCTCCTCGACCGGCTGCAGAAAGAAACCGCCCTCGATGCCCCCGACTTCTGCTATCTCGGCTTCCACTTTGCCGAACAACCCGGTCCCGATGACGCCGCGTTCGGCCGCGCCCTGCTCGATCACCTCGCCAAAAAATGGCCCAAGAGCCCCGAAGCCAAGTCCGCCAAGAACAAACTCAAACTCGCCCCCGCCAAGTAGTCCCCAAGCAACCGCTTCTTCCGCAGACCGCCTTGGATTGCGCAGTCTTGCTGCTGGACTCCAAGTCACCGGTCAGGGCTTGCTGAGAATGAAGGCGATGGCCGCCAGATGTTGGCGGTGTTGACGGAACATCCGCCGCATCGCCAGCACCCGCCGCCGCGCCGCCGGCTGGCGCACGACGTTGCCCACGAACCGCACGGCCCGCAGGACGCCCTCGTCCCGAATCAATCGCCCCGGCTCCAGCAGGTGCATCGGCCGGGTCAGCTCCGACTCGATTCGGAACCCCGCGCCCTCGAACAGCTCGCGCCACTCGCGCACGGTCAACGGCCGCGCCCCAACATGGATGTTGCCGGACATCTCGCGGCTGATCGCTTCCTGCACCAATGACGGCAGGTCATCGGGCGTGAGACACATTTCGTGAATGCCGTAACGGCCACCCGAACGCAACAACCGAAACGCCTCGGCCACGATCCGGCGTTTCTGCTCGGGCCCCTGCATCGTCAGCATCGCCTCGCCATAGACGACGGTGGCGGACTGCTCGGGCAGCCCTGTTTGCTCGGCGCTGCCCAACTGGCAACGCTGGCCGGTTCCCTGCAAGTACCGGCCCACCGCGGCCGCTGCCGCCTCGTCGCGCTCGTGACTGGCTGCCGGGCCAACGCCAGGCGGGCAGTCACCCCCAGTCCCGGCGCGAACTCGATCACCGCGTCGGTGGGTTGAACATCGAGCCGCTCGAGCATGGCCCGGGTCAGCTCAAGGCCGCCGGGACGCAGCACCCGTTTGCCCAGCTTGGCCAAGAGCCAGTGACCAGGCATTTTGTGCGGGTCCGCCAGCGCTGCCGGGGATGCGGGGTGGGATGAACCGTTCACGCAATCATGAATCTTCATGGCCCACACTGACACAGCCCGCCATCGCACCGGTTGACACAGGTCAACAACGCCACCGGCGCGGGATCACGCGGTCCGCAACGCGGCGCGGACGAGTTCCTCGACACTGGCCGCGGTGGTGAGCTTGCCGGCGGCAGCAGCCACGGCTTTCTGGGCATCGGCTGGTTTGTAACCGAGGCTGACGAGCGCGAGCGCCGCATCGTTGAGCTTCGGGTCGCCCGCGACCTGCGCGGCGGCGGCGCTGACAGGTGCGCCGGTGGCCTCGCCAACTTTGTCTTTCAACTCCAACACGAGACGTTCAGCCGTCTTCTTGCCGATGCCGCGCAACGAGGAGAGCGTCTTGGTGTCACCGCTGGCAATGGCGTTGCGCAGCCCGGTGATGGAGGCGCTGGAGAGAATGTTGCAGGCCAGCTTCGGGCCGATGCCGCTGATGCTGATCAACAACAGGAACATCGACCGCTCCGCCGCCGTCGCGAACCCGAAAAGCTGTTGCGTGCCGTCCTGCGCGATGACGTGATGATACGTCAGCAGTTTCACCTCGCCGCCCACCGCCGGCAGCTTG
>JBFZFE010000127.1:0-2736 GCA_041306525.1 Verrucomicrobiota bacterium
CGTCTGGGGCGGGGTCAACAACGACCAGTACACCTCCTCGGGAGGGCGCTACAACCCGACTGCGGATAGTTGGGCCGCGATATCAACAGCCGGCGTCCCTTCTGTCTAGCGACAATTAAACTTTTCCAGTGACGATTATTGGTTTCCCGGTGGTTTGAGGATGATGGGGCAGCGGTTCTGCCGGAGGCCGGATGGTCTCGGCTCGGGCCGCTGCCAATGATCACTAAACAACAATACCGAAAACTGATGAGCGAGTATCAAGCAACTGGAAACGTGACGGTGAGCGCGATGAAGGCGGCCATGAGCCGGCCCACCGCGCGCAAGTATCTGGAGGCCCAGCACCCTCCGCAGGAACTCCAGGCCAAGCATACGTGGCGAACGCGATCGGACCCGCTGGCAGACCTTTGGCCCAAGGCGGAGGCGATGTTAGCGGAGGCCCCGGATTTGGAGGCCAAGGCCCTGTTCGAGTATCTGCGTCAGCGGGCTCCCGAGTCCGTGAAAGAACCGCATCTGCGGACGTTCCAAAGGCGAGTCAAGCGCTGGCGTTTGCAACACGGGCCGGAGAAAGAGGTGTTCTTTGCTCAGGATTGGGAGCCTGGGCGGGCACTGCAACTGGACTGGACCCATGCCAGCGAGCTGGCGGTTACGATCGCCGGTGCCCCTTACGAGCATTTGCTCTGTCACGCGGTGTTGCCGTATTCGAACTGGGAATGGGCCACGGTCTGCCATTCCGAATCGCTCTTGTCGCTGCGGCACGGATTGCAGGAGAGCCTCCAGCAACTGGGCAAGGTCCCGCAAGAGTTGCGGACGGACAACACGAGCGCGGCGACGCATCGCATTGGGGCGGGGGCGGAGCGGGATTTTAATCCGGAGTATGCCTCGCTGTGCGAACATTATGGTCTGGCCCCCAAGACGATTGGGATCCAGCGTCCCAATGAAAACGGGGATGTCGAGTCGGGCAACGGGCACCTGAAGCGCCGCTTGCGGCAGCACTTGTTGCTGCGCGGCAGCCGGGACTTCGCCACGGAAGGCGCCTATCGGGATTTCCTGATCGGGGTGTTGCAAGCGGGCAACCGCGGGCGCCAGGACAAGCTGGCCGAGGAACTGACGGTGATGAAACCGCTGCCGCCCACGCGGCTGACCGAATACGATGAGCGCTACTGCCGGGTCAGTTCGGGCAGCGTGATCCGGGTCAAGAAAGTGGGCTATTCGGTGCCGGCCCGGCTGATCGGCGAGGAGGTCAAAGTGGAGATCTACGAAGGGGAGCTGAAGCTCTACCGCGGGCGGGAACTGCTGCTGCGGCTGCCGCGGCGGCATAGCGACCGGGGCACGGTGCTGGACTATCGGCATGTGATTGATCATTTGCTGCGCAAACCCGGAGCGTTTGAGCGCTACCGCTACCGGGAGCAGTTGTTTCCCGGGGCGATGTTCCGCCCGGCCTATGACTACCTGGTGGCGCAGCGAGGGCCGCGCCGGGGCGTGGTGGAATACCTGCAACTGCTCAAACTTACCAGCCAGGTGCGGCAAAACGACGTGGAACTGATGCTCATCGATTTCTTGAGTCCGCCCGGGGCGGCCTGGAGCGTGGAGCAAATCCGGCAGGCGCTGGCGCCCCAGGCGCCGCCGGTGTTGGCGTTGGCCGAGTTAAAACCGGAATGGAACTCCTATGACGGGCTGCTGAGTGCGCCGCCGGAGGTGGTGTATGCCGACTAACGGGCTGCCGTTGTTATTACGCTCGTTTGGCCTGACGACCATGGCGGGGATGTGGGAAGAGAGCCTGGCGCGGGCCGAGCAGGAGCAGTGGGGTTACGAACGCCTGGTGCGGCAGCTGTGTGAAAGCGAGGCGCAGGACCGGCGGGAGCGCCGCACGCAGCGGCTGCTCAAAGCCGCCCACCTGCCCGATGGCAAGGCGCTGGGCAACCTTAACGAAAAGCTCCTGCCGGCCAAAATCCGCCGGCTCTTACCCACGCTCTTGGAGGGCCATTTCGTGGATCGTGCGGAGAATATCCTGGCCTTCGGTTTGCCGGGGCGGGGCAAGACGCACTTTCTGGCGGCCTTGGGCCGGGAGCTGGTCCTGCGGCGGGATCTGCCGGTGCTCTTCACGCCCACGTTCAAATTGGTGCAGCAGCTTTTGGCGGCCAAGCAGGAACTGCGCCTGGAAAGCGCGCTGAAGGAACTGGACCGTTTCCCGGTCGTCATTCTGGATGACCTGGGCTATGTCCAGCAGAACCGGGAGGAAATGGAAGTGCTCTTCACGTTCCTGGCCGAGCGCTACGAGCGGCGCACAGTGATGATCAGCAGCAATCTGGTCTTCTCGAAGTGGGATCAGATTTTCAAGGATCCGATGACGACGATGGCGGCGATCGACCGGCTGGTGCATCATGCGACGATCCTGGAGTTCGATGGCCAAAGTGTGCGGGCGCAGAAAGCGCAAGAGCGGGAAGGGCGGTTCGGCGCGTCCGCTAGCCCCTTGGGTTCCACTCCGTCTTTGGCGCCTGGCGGCGCCAAAGACTCCGTTCCACCCAAGGGGCTAACCCCAGAACAGCGAGTGTGAAAGACGAACGATGAATCCCAAACCCACTGGTAAATTATAATTGTCGCCAGAGGAAAGGAATAATTGTCGTTGACCATCTGGCTGCCCACAATCCGTTATTTTCGCGATTTTAGCGTATTTCGCGGGCCATCCTCCGTTACCTCCGTTACCTCCTGTTAAATCTTTTCGCGTCTTCTGCTTTT
>JBFZFE010000128.1:0-2671 GCA_041306525.1 Verrucomicrobiota bacterium
CGTTAGCACGACAACGCACGACTGATGGCAAAGCCAAAAGAGAAACTTACGGCGGCTCAAAAGAGGGCTAAGAAGAAAGCCAAGCAAGAGCGTCAGAAAAAATATATGTGGGTATTTATGAATGGAAAGCAAGTTAGGATTAATCGTCCCCCAACGATAGACGGGATGGACCCAGACGACTTCATCAGGGAAAACGCGGATCCAATATGGTTACACCAAAATGAAATGTGGGAATATATAAATTCAGATGAAAGTGATCAATAATTTTGATTTCAATGAGGTATCCATCTCTATAGCAGGAGATTATTATCAGGTTTTATTTGACGATCGCTTGGATACCGAAGTCGAACCCTATTTCATGATTCAAGCGGAATTTGAATTTCCGGACGACCAAGAATGCTATTTTGAAAGCCACCGAGAAGAACTAATAGGCCACTACAAACCACTTTCAGCTTCGCTGTCAAAGAACGTATAGAGAGTTTCTTACGGGCAAGATCCCACCAGAAATGTTGAGGTACGGTTTTCGGCAACCGATGATGAGTATAATCGCCTAGCCTCTACTTTGACTGAAATGATCCCCGAAATTACCGTAGAAACAGAGAATTAGTGCTAACAAATGAATCCAGGCGACCCCAAAACCGGGCACTTAGCTCGGAGCAATTCGTTGCGTTGGTAGTAGCGCGGTTTTGGGTCGCCTGATTCCTGACGTTAGGCGTCACATCAACAACCTATGCCCTTCTTCGCTTCAGAACTAAACGCCGCTTGGAGAAAACGCGCCAAGGAACTGGGCCGCGACCCCACCCCGGAAGAAGGCGAAGTCATCGAAGCCGAATTGGTTGAGGCTTGGATCTCGGCGCAACGCTTCGATGAGCTAATTACAAGATTCCTGAGTGAGTATGGACGCGAAGGCGGAAACCTCGATCTAATCATCCTTGGGCACGCTTTGCGACAGAGAAAGGATGCCGCACGTATCCACAAGCTCTTTCGAAGCGTGGTTAATAATAGGGGAGACCACAATTATCTTTCCGTCAGGCGGGAGTGCGCGCGAAAATTCGCTCCACGGACAAGCCGCACTGAATTGGCTTAGCCGCGAAGTCCGTGGCAGTCACTCAAATACTCAGAATCAATGGTGGTCTGCCCCCTATTGTCCTGTTCGCGTGAGGCCGGGTGATCAGAGGAGAACCCGCCGAACCGGGAATGGTACCGGGCAGACAGCGCCTATGCTATTCATACCCACACCTACAACTACAACAGGATAGATGCTCCATGCAGACCATGCCCACCCCCACCCCCGAAGCCGACCTGACCCTGGCCGTCGCTCTGCACCAGCGCACGCTTGAGCTGGATGCCATCGGGAAAGACGCCGAAGATCTGGTGCAAAACCTCTCCGCCCTGGCCGCTCGCGATGAGGTGCTCTGGCTGGGGGGGGATGAGGGACGCAGCCTCTACCGGCTGGAACGGATTGGCGAGCACCGCTACGGTGCGGCCACCACCGTGAAACTAAAGGATTTTGGCCTGGCTGGCGACAAGGAGGACGGCGAATCAGACATCGAGGGGCTGGCCCGCGATGGCGAGCGGCTTTGGCTGGTGGGCTCCCACAGCCTGCGGCGCCGCGCACACGACGCCGAAAAGGGGACCCCCTTGAGCCTGCATGAGGAGCAGAGCCTCAACGCCCACGTACTGGGCTACCTGCGGCTGGATGGCAATGGCCAGCCGGTGGCCGGGCAGCGGTTGGTTTTCAACGAGCGGTTTGCCTTCAACGCCGCGCCCGGCCACGATGCCCTCACCAAAGCCCTGGCGGCCGACCCACGCATCGCTCCGTTTCTGGCCATCCCCAGCAAGGATAACGGCCTCGACATCGAAGGCATCACCGCCCGGGACGATCGGGTGCTGGTGGGGCTGCGGGGTCCGGTGCTGCGCGGCATCGCCTTGGTGCTCGACCTGCGCCTGGCCGGATTCGGTGGCGGCCCCACCCTCACCCTGGCCGACCTGCGCTACCGCTACCTGCAGCTCAGCGGACTGGCGGTGCGTGATCTGGCGGCGGTTCCCGACAGCGACGATGTGCTCATTCTCGCCGGGCCAACGATGGCCCTGGCGGGCCCTTGTTACCTATACCGCTGGCGCAACGCCCTGGGGCCAACAAGCGAAGCAGAGGGCGACGGTATCACCGTGGAGAAACCGGAGCCGCTGCTCTGGATCCGCGATGGTCGCCCCGGTCGACCAGAGGAGGGCAGTTACAAGCCGGAAGGCTTGGAGGTGCAGCGCTACAACGATGGCCTAGTGGCCTGGGTGGCCTACGATGACCCCACCCCTGACCCGCCGAAGGGCAAGGGCGATCAGGAGATCCAGCACGCCCGCGCCAGACTGGATGGGTTTCTCGTGCCTTGCTAGCGCAGCAAGCGTAGGACGCGGGCGAGCTAGCGAAGCGTAACCCGCCGCACCGGGGCTCCCCCTCAAGGCGGGTTACAGCCTGCCCCCGGATTGGGTCCGGGGCAGGCTCCGGACTTGATCCGGGGGACTTGCGTCCTAACTCGCCCAGAAGACGGAGTCAGGTCTTGCAATCCAGCAGTTTCTGGTACCGTACGTTGGGGCGAGAGAGAGGTAACCCTCAACTTCCGAGCTATAATCGCCTAACAAGCCGCTGCACCGGACCCGCGTCCAACGGCGTGCC
>JBFZFE010000129.1:0-3998 GCA_041306525.1 Verrucomicrobiota bacterium
TCACCAACCACGATGTCATCGCGTTTCTCAGTTGCGTCGCCGAGAACGTCGGGCCCGAGTCGCGCCACATCCACGAGGGGTTGACCTCGTCGGACGTCGGCGACACGGCGTTGGCGTACCAGATGGTGCAGGCGGCGGACATTTTGATCGCGGACGTGAAGGCGTTGCGCCAGGTGATTGCGCGCAAGGCGAAGAAGTTCAAGTTCACCCCCTGCATGGGCCGGACCCATGGCGTGCATGCGGAGCCGACGACGTTCGGGCTGAAGATGGCGTTGATGTACGACGAGTTCGGCCGGGCGCTCACCCGTCTCGAACGCGCCCGCGCCGTCATGGCGGTCGGCAAGATCTCGGGCGCGGTCGGCACACACGCGCATTTGTCGCCGAAGGTGGAGGCGTACGTCTGCAAGAAGCTCGGGCTCAAGCCGGCCAACATCTCGACGCAGGTTCTGCAACGTGACCGGCATGCCGAATTCTCGTCGGCACTCGCGCTGGTGGGTTGTTCGGTTGACCGGTGGGCGCAGGAATTCCGGCATCTCCAGCGCACGGAGGTGCTCGAAGCCGAGGAGTTTTTCGCCAAGGGCCAGAAAGGTTCCAGCGCGATGCCGCACAAGCGCAACCCGATCACGTGCGAACGGCTCTGCGGCTTGGCGCGCGTGTTGCGCGGCAACTGCCTGGCCGCGATGGAGAACGTCGCGCTCTGGCACGAACGCGACATCAGCCACAGCAGCGTCGAGCGCGTCATCCTGCCGGACTCGACGACGTTGCTCGATTACATGTTGATCAAGCTGACCGACATCGTCGAGAAGCTGCTGGTTTATCCCGACCGGATGCAGGCCAACATCGATCTGAGCAAGGGCCTGACCTTCTCGCAGGCGGTGTTGTTGGCGTTGACGAAGAAGGGACTGACCCGCGAAGCCGCCTATCAAATCGTGCAGCGCAACGCGATGGCAACCTGGCAGACGCCCGGCAAGAGCTTCAAGGATTTCCTGCTCGCCGACACCGAGTTGACCGCCCAGGTGCCGCCGCGTGAGATCGAGAAGCTCTTCGACGTGAGCATTCACTTCCGCGAAGTGAACAACACGTTCCGCAAAGTCGGCCTTCGGTAACGGCGCACAAGTTGTCCCCCTGCATTGCACCGCGCCATTGGCCACTTATGTTGGCTTATGGAAGCCATACTCGTGGTTGCGGCGGACTTGGGCGTGTTTCGGGCGTTTCGACGGCTCAAGGGAAAGCATGACAGCCAGGCCCACCTTGAACCCATTCAAGAGACCACCGCTGCGGAGCAGGCGGAACCCATCACCGGCCGTTTTCCCAAGGCTGCCAGCGCTCAAAGCGTGATGGGCGACATGACGCAAGGCGAACAGCATCACTATGGACTTGAACAGCGCCGACGCACGCTGCAGGCCTGGGCAGACCATCTGCAACGTTTGCTGACGCAAGACCAATACGCGGAATGCTGGCTGGCGGCGGCGGCATCGATCCATCAGCAACTCATCGACGCCCTCGACCCGCCAGTCCGCGACAAAATCCGCAGGCATCTTCCGCTCGACTTGGCGCGCACCCCCGTCAGCGAATTGCTGTCCCACTTCGAGTAGCCAAACCTCAGCTGTTTTGGCGCGCCGGCGCAAGCGAGCATAACTTGATTCGAGATGAAACAGTCACTGCCAGGCGCCGGCAACTTGGCATTTGTGGAGCAGCTGTACGCCGAATACCGGCGCAATCCGGCCGCCGTCTCCGCGGTCTGGCGGCGTTATTTTGAGGACCTCGGCGGCGACGGCGAATGGCGGACCGGGCCCAGCTTCCCGCCGCGCAGCATCTTCAACCCGGCAGGTCCACCCGCACCGGCAACGGAAGCCCCTGAGCTGCAAGACCGCGTCCAACGCCTCGTTCGCGCTTACCGGGTGCGTGGACACATTGTGGCGCGCGTTGACCCGCTCGGCCTGCCGCGCCCGCGCCCGCCGGAGCTTGACCTCGACTACTACCGGTTCGCCGCATCCGATCTCGACAGGGAGTTTCTCTGCGAACAGATGCATCCCGGCGGCCCGTTGCCGTTGCGCGAGATTGTGCAGCGACTCCAGAAGACGTACTGCGGTTCGATTGGGGTGCAGTTCATGCACATTGAAGATGTGCGCATTCGTCGCTGGCTCCAGGAGCGGATGGAACGGACACAGAACCACCTCGCGCTGCGGCGCGAGACACAACTCCGCATCCTCACCCGGCTCACCGACGCGACGGTGTTTGAGGAATTCATCCGCAAGAAGTTCGTTGGCGCGAAGTCGTTCTCGCTCGAAGGCGCCGAGAGCTTGATCCCCTTGCTCGACCTCGCCATCGAACACGCCGGTGAGGATGGCGTCACCGAGATCGTCTTCGGGATGGCACACCGTGGACGCCTCAACGTGCTGGCCAACATCATCGGCAAGAATCCTGCGCAAATCTTTCGCGAGTTCAACGATAGCGATGCCGAACTACACGTGGGCAGCGGCGATGTGAAATATCATCTCGGCTACAGTGGCGATTGGGTCACCGCCACAGGAAAGAAGGTTCATCTCTCCCTGTGCTTCAACCCGAGTCACCTCGAACATGTCAACGCCGTCGCCCTGGGGCGCTTGCGGGCCAAACAGGATCGCCTGGGCGACGCGGCCCGCGAGCGCGGTCTGGTCATCCTCATGCACGGGGACGCGAGTTTTGCCGGCCAGGGCGTCGTGCAGGAGACGCTCAATCTAAGCCAGCTTGCCGGCTACACGGTCGGAGGCACGCTGCATGTGATCGTGGACAACCGCATCGGTTTCACGACGCCACCGGGACAAGGGCGTTCGACGATGTACGCCAGCAGCGTCGGCAAGATGCTCGGCAGTCCCGTGCTCCACGTCAACGGCGAGGACCCGGAGGCCGTTGCGCAATGCGTTCACCTGGCGATGGAATTTCGGCGCACCTTCCGCCGCGACGTGATCTTGAACATGTATTGTTACCGGCGCTGGGGCCACAATGAGGCTGACGAACCCTCCTTCACTCAGCCCCGCCTTTACGACACCATCGCGAAGCGGCCGAACGTCCGGGAAGGTTATCTTCAGCATTTGCGCAAGCTCGAAGGCGTGACGGAAGCCGAGGCGGCCACGATTGCGCAGCAGCGTCATGATCGTCTTGAACAGTTGCTCGCTGAATCCCAGCAGGCAACTGAACCAGCCCGCTGGCCCTACCCCGATTACTGGCGTCCTTTTGCTGGCGGACCGGAGCCGCACGATGACGAGCCGGCAACCAAAGTGGACCGGCAACAACTGGTCGCCTTGCTCGAAGCGCAGACGAACTTGCCGGCCGATTTTCATCTTCACCCGAAGCTGCACCGTCTGCTCGAAGCCCGCCGCAGCATGGCCGGTGGGGAACGCCCGCTCGACTGGGCCACAGCCGAGGCGTTGGCAATCGCCTCGCTCGCGGCTCAAGGCGTGCGCGTGCGCCTGACCGGCCAGGACACCGAGCGCGGCACTTTCAGCCAACGACACGCGGTGTTACACGATGTGCACGACGGCCACACCTACACGCCACTTCGCCACCTGGGCGTTCCGCAAGCCAATGTCGAACTCGTCAACAGCCCGCTCTCCGAGGTCGGCGCAGTCGGCTTCGAGTACGGCTACAGTCTCGATTCCCCCGAAACACTGGTGATGTGGGAGGCGCAATTTGGCGACTTCGTCAACGCGGCACAGGTGATGATCGATCAGTTCCTGGTCAGCGCCGAGAACAAGTGGTGCCGGCTCAGTGGTTTGGTGTTGTTGCTGCCGCACGGACTCGAAGGCCAAGGCCCCGAACACTCAAGCGCCCGGCTGGAACGATTTCTGGAACTCGCCGCCGATGACAACATTCAGGTTGTGCAGCCCAGCACTCCCGCCCAGTACTTTCATTGCCTGCGGCGACAGGCCCTGCGTCGTTGGCGAAAGCCGCTGATTGTCATGACACCCAAGTCCTTGCTGCGCCATCCACAGGCTGTGTCGTCCCTCGATGAACTG
>JBFZFE010000130.1:0-3005 GCA_041306525.1 Verrucomicrobiota bacterium
TGGCAGGCGGGCTGGCGCAGGGCATGCTTGGCCGCTTGCGAAGTACCGCACCCGGCGATGAGAATCGTGTAATCGTCGCGATAGGATCGGGTGGGCCAGAACAGACGATAATCCGCGCGGCGGCGCTGGGGATCCTGCCAGAGCCGGCGATATTGATCGAGGTTATCGATGGGCTGTGGATACGGATGTTTGTCGTAGAAGTCCCGGACAATATCCGCCACAACGGGCGAGGTCAAATCAAGTTTGGTATTCAAAATAGATCAACGAGAGCGAATTCCTAAATGCATTCCACGCACCACGCCCTACATTGCCCGCTTAATCTCCGCCAGGGTATCCGCCAACCGATCCAGCACTGCGTCGATCTGCTCGTAGGTGATGACCAGCGGCGGCTCGATGCGGATGGTGTGCGCGCTGTTCAGGGTGCCGGCCACCACGACGCCGCGCTTGAAGAGCCCGGACGCCACCTTGTAGCCTATTTTAGCGTTGTGGAAATGTTGGCCGATGAGCAACCCCTTGCCGGTGACACCGTGATAAATCTGCGGATACTGCGCGGCCAACGCGTTGAGCTTGGGAATCAGGTACGCGCCCTTGGCCGCGGCTACTTCCCACAGCCGGTCGCGCAGCGTCACGTTGATCGCCGCGATGGCCGCGCTGCACGCCAGACCCCCGCCGCCTGTCGTCGTGGTGTGGATGTACGGGTTGGGGTACATCATCACCTGCCAGATCTCCTCGGTCGAGCAGAAGGCGCTCACCGGCATCACGCCGCCGCCCAGCGATTTCGCCACCGTGAGGATGTCCGGCGCCACATTCCAATGATCGACGCCCCACAACTTGCCGGTGCGGCCCAGGCCTGTCTGCACCTCGTCGGCGATCAACAGGACGCCGTAGGCCTTGGTCATCTCCCGCAGCCGCGGCCAGAAGTCGTCTGGCGGCACGATAGCGCCCGCCTCGCCCTGGATTGGCTCCATCAGCACGGCGGCGATATCGACGCCGACCTGGTGGCAGATGTCGAGCTGCTTCTCCACCGCGTCGGCATCACCGTAGGGCACGTGATAGACCGGGCCGCCGTACAGCAGGCCGACCGGCTGGCGAAAGTCGGCCTTACCGATCATGCTCAACGAGCCCATGGTTTTCCCGTGAAACGCTTTGACCGCAACGATGAAGCCGCTCTTGCGGGTGTACATCTTGGCCAACTTGAGCGCGCCCTCGATCGCATCGGTGCCCGAGGCGCCGAAAAAACTGTACTTGATGTCGCCGGGGGTGATCTCGGCCATCAGCCGGGCCAGTACCCCGCGCAGCGGATCGATCAGTTCCTGGCTGGGCATGGGGGTGCGGTCGAGCTGTGCCTTCACCGCGGCGATCACTTCCGGATGGCCCCAACCAAGATCCATCATCCCGTAGCCGCCGAGGCAGTCGATGTACTCACGACCCAGGATGTCGCGAAAGACTGCGCCGTCGCCGCTCCACTCAATCACGGCCCAGTCGCCCGCCTCGGTCACCGACTTGCGGTAGTCGAGCCAGCCTCGATTGAAGTACTCGGCGAAGTTGCTCGTGCTTTCTTCGATTATCTGTTTGCCCTGTTCCTCGTTCACGACCGGGTTCTTAATCAGGTCGAGCCACCGATTTGAGTAAGACAGAGCTTGATCCAGCGACTTGTGCATGTGGAAGCCTCCTAAAGTTGTGCGGGCGGATTGCCCAATCGGTACACGTGGACCAATTGGGGATGCTCTACTGGTACACATCTTTCAGCACCAGTGGCAGGATGGTGCTGAAAGACCGTTCATAGTCTTGCCCCCGACGCGTCTGTAGAAATATGCGTCCGGTAAAGTACAATTGCGATCGCCCCCAGAACGACCTCAATCACGGCATAGAGGACGAGTAACCAGTGCGGCATACCGTCCAGGACGAAACTCAAAGTGCGCCCGGCAGCAAGTCCGAGCATAAATACCGCGCAACTGACTAGTGCCGGTCCTGCCATCGGTATGCTGAAAGCGCCCCACAACCAGATCACAATCATACCGAAGTAGAGTCCCATTATGGCGCGCATGATGTTGGCAAGGTTTGTGCTATCCACGGTGATTCCGAAGAGGACATCCAGACTGACCGCTGGCACGACCCCATAGCTAAGCGCAACTGGCGCCAATCCGATGGCACACAACACGAGAAATACACGTATTTTCACGAACAGACTCTCTCTTTCTTGAACGAACTTGCCCACGATACTGAAACTATAGAAATTCGGGCATGGTTCAGTAAGGCGGCAGAGCACCTTTACAATTGAATGAGCAAGAATCCCGTGACCGGGCATGACAGCAGAATCCAGTCACAAAGGGTGACTGGTTGGCTTGTCTACGGTATGGCGCTGAGAGCTAGGCGACCGTGTAGCCCAGCAGCTCAAGCCAGTCATCGGTATGGAGTTGAATACCGGCCCGCTGGTAGGGGCTTTGGCCTTGGCGCTTCCCTCGCTGGTAGACGCGCATGTTGTGCCAAAGCGTAAACAGGTTGAGATAGGCCTGCATGGCATCGGCGCTGGCAAACGAGCGACGATTGTGCAGGAATTGCTTCAACAAGCCATTGATGCACTCGACCAGACTGCTGGTGCGACAGGTGGCATCCAGGATGTTGGCAAGCCGCTGGGCCAAAGCAGCCAAGGTGGGCGAGCCAGCGGTCACACTCTGGAGCATGGCTACGGTGCGGTCGGCGGCAGTTTGCCAGTGACGATGGCCATTGACCAGTGCCTGACGCAAACGCCATTGCTTGGCAACCAACTGGATGAACTGGGTTTGGGCCAACGGGTGTTCAAGCACCTGGGCCAGTTGTGTCTGGAAACCGGTGAGGGCAGGTGTCAGCCACGCCATCCAGGTCAACAACTGCGCCTGATGGCGCCGCAAGGTCTTGACCCACTGCTGCACGTGCGCCTCATCCATGTTGCTCAGCGCGCGCAGCGCTTCTTCCAACAGCCACGCATTGGTCGAGTGGTCGCGGATCGCACCACTGGGCAAGTC
>JBFZFE010000131.1:0-5617 GCA_041306525.1 Verrucomicrobiota bacterium
CAGCCGGCAGACAGTCCATCATCGGCGTCGGCGTCTGCACCGCGGCCATCGCTGGCACCGGTTTCTCGGCGGTGAGTGACTTGCCGGGCTTGTCGGCGGCCTGCGCCGTAGCGCCCAGCAGCAGCGCCAGCATCAAGCCGGTCACTGTCGCCGAGGGCGCGTCCAAGCGCGGATTCCGGTAACCTTGCGGCGGCGCTTCCCCCGCGCTCGGTGACGTCGGGGGCGGCATCAGCGGCGGAATGGGCGGCGGCTCGCCCGCGTTCTTCTTGGGCGGAATCCGCTTCCAGAGCGCGATCAGCACCCACACGAAAACCACCAAGCCTCCCAGCGGCACCGCCGCCATCAATGCCTCATCCAACAGCCGGTACGACAACAGGAACCCGACCAACCCGCCCACGGCCAGCGCGATCCCGAGAGCCGCTTTGAAACTGCTCCAGTTGCGCCGCCATGCCTGCCAGACCAGCAAAGCCAAGCCCAACGCAAACGCCGCGGCCTGTGCCGTTCCGCGCAACGCCTTGTACAGCTTGTCCTCCATCGCCGTTGCCCGCAGGGTCAGCGAATCGCCGCGCACGTTCAGCACCTTTGTGAACACGAACCGCGCCCCTGTCTTGGGAATCTCAATGCGAATCGGCCGTATCCCCGCCACGACCGGCAACATCTCGCCGGGCGCCACCATGGCGCCGTCCGCCGCCGGCAGGAAATTGATGCTGCCGCCGATTCCGGCGCCGCCACCGCCGCCACTGGCGCCAATGGCCTTGCTGGGCGCGGTCGATCCACTCCCGTAATGTGTGCCGTCTCCGCTAACTCTTAACGCAACCCCGCCCTCGTCGACGTCTGCGGATACTGACGGCCGGGGGAGGCTCGCGAGAGGCTCACTATCTCTTCTTTCATTCATCGCGGTTTGCACGCTGCGCGCCCGCTCCCGGGCTTTTTGCGTGGCCGGCAGCAACATTCCCGCAAGCACGAGCAGCGCAACGAAAGTGCCGATGGCACCGAGAATCACTTTGAAGCCGCGACGGTGAGCCGCCACCAGACCGAGAATCAAGAGCCCGCCGAAGACCAACCCGATGACCGGACCCGCGTTGCGGCGCAGTTGCCGGGTGAGTTTCCGCTCGAATTCCTGCCACGCATCTTTGAGCCCGTAAGTCGTGCCGCGGGCGACGATCATGTTGCCGCCGAAACTGGCCAGCCGATGCGTCTGGGGAACGAACAGTTCCCACTCGGCGTAGGTTGTCTGGACGTCCGTCACCGGCGCAGCCAGTGCGATGTCGCTCCAGGCCGATTTCAACGAATTCATGCGTTGCGCATAGACGATGTCCACGGCGAACGCCTCGTCGCGATTGACGCCGCGGGGCAGCGGCACGAGCAGTTTGTTGCCGGTCCGCTCGGGCTTGGCGGGTTCGCCGCGCACATAGCAGGACCAGAAATCCGCGCCCGACGGCAAGGTGAAGGTCTGGAACTGCTTGTCGTTGTTCTTCACCATGAACGACGCCTGGGTGAGCAGCTGGCCGCCATCGGTCAGCACTGTCGTCAACTGCGTCCGGTCGGCGACTGCTTCGAGAATCGGCAGTTCGTTGAAGCGGACGATCTCCGCCGTCAATTCATACGCCGGGCCCGCGTACATGTATGCGAGCAAGACCGGCCGGGAGATCAGCGCGCGATCATTGACCGCCAGTTCGCTCTCGTCCACGCGGCGAATCGTCGCCTCGGCGGGCGCCGCGTCCTGCGTCTTCACATCCTTCTTGCCCTCGCGGATCTGCAAATTCGCCGCGCTGGTCACGGCGATGCTGCCGGTCTCGCGTTCGACGCCGACCGCATGCGCGCCGCCGACCGGCAAGGTGGCGCCGTGGGGCGGGAACTGGAAGTCGTAGGTCACGACCAGTGTGTAGCCGCTCCACGCCTTCTCCTGGAGCGCGATGGTCCAGGTGTCGCCGTGCTGTTCCTTGCGGCGGATGTTGGGCCCGGTGAACTCGACGTTGCGCCAGTGGGCCGGCAGCTTCACCTGGAATTCCTGCACGCCCTGGTTGAGGATCGCATAACGAATCGTGGCGCTGCCGCCGACGATGCCATCGCCGATGGTGATGAGGTTGAACACTTCCGCCGTGATGCGCGCGGCGAGTCGTTCTGCCGCCAGCGTCAGTTTCCACGCGCTCTGCTCGGCCTGATACGCCAACACTTCGTCGCGATGTTGCGGCAACCGGTTGATCGGCATCTCGCGCAAACCGGTCAGGCCGTCCGCTGCTGTCTTCAGCTGAATGCCGGGCGCCGCCGCCGCGCCAATGACCGCCGTCTCCTTGGCGGCCATCGGCACGCGCAATGGCGCGAGGACAAACGTCTGCGCCTTGCTCGACGCATCGCCGCGCAACGCCTGCTCCAATTGCACTTCGAGCCGGTAACTGCCGAGGACGCGCCGATTGAAATTGACCAGCAGCTTGCCGGCCTGGCTCTTCCAGTCCTCGACGCCTTCACCGCGCACGTCAGCGACAACGAAGCCCGCCTGCGGCTGCAACTCCAGCGCGTAGATCCCGGCCTTCTCGATGTTCAGCGCCACCAGATGCGTCGCCAACAAGCGCGACTCCTCCAGCCGCACGGTCACGCGATCCGCCACGTTCACCACCGGCTCGATCCGCCGCAGTTTCAACGTGAGGGCAAACGGCCGAGAGTAAAACTGGTAGGCCGCCAGCGCACCGGCCGCGGCGTTGACCTGGCGCAACCCGCTCACCGACTCCGTCTCGACGAGCACATCCTCCGCGGTCACGGTCAGCGCGCCGGCTTCGCGCTCGACTTCCTGCGGTTGCGGCGGCGCCACAGGCACTGACGCCGTGGCGCTCTCGACGGTCTGCTCCGAGAACAGCGACAATGCATAGTTGCGCTCGACGGGCCGCACCAACTCCACGCGCAAGACCTGGTTCGTGCCATCCGATTTCACGGCCCAGTCGCGCACGCCATCGCCCTGCAATTTCGTCAATGCCTGGTTGGTTGGCAGGCTCACCAGCAACCGCGCCACCTGGCCCTGCACGATGTCGTACTTCAAGTGCGTCGTGTACTTCACGACCGTCGGCGTGATCGCCACGTTCACCGCCGTGTCGCAGGTCAACAACGCCTTGCGCGCGACCTCGGTCGCCTTGCTTTGCCAGCGCAACGAGACGACGCGCTCCGACCCGAGAAATCCGCGCACCTTCGTCAGGCCGTTCTTGGCGACCGACTCCATCACCGTCCCCTTGAGCAACTGCAACTCCATGCCTTCGCCCGCCGTCTGCGCTGTCACCTCGGCGATGACCGCTGTTGGGCCGGTAAAGTTGATCTGGTTCCACGGCTCGGTGCGGGTGATCTTCGCGACAAATTCCAGCTTCACCTTCTGCCGGCCATCCTTGGTCAACGTCAACGCAAAGGACTTGCCGGTGCGCTGTAGCGTCATGCCGTCCGGTAATTTCGTCGCCAACACCGCCAGTTCGCCCTCAAACAGCGGCAAGGTGACCGGCTCCTTGCCGGTAACTTCGAGATCCAGTTCGGCGGTGAACCGGGCGTCGTTGTCGCCCAGTTTCACGTCGTAAGTGATGCCGCGAACGGCGACATCGGCGTGCGCGAGCACGGCGCAGAGCAAAAGACCGGCAATGATAAAGATGCGTTTCATGATCTGTTCTCCTGTTGCTTCTGGCTAAAACTTCGATTCGAGGCGGCGAATCTGTTCGCCGAGGTTGTCGGCGGCAATCCCGGCCTCGCCCGCGGCGGCTTTCATCCGTGCCGGCAGGTCCGCGGGATAATCCAGCAGGTACTCGACACGAAACTCCTGTGTCTGCTTCGGCGCAAACTTCGCTTCCCATTTCACCAGCCCTTGGGTGTCCGGCTTGGTGCCCGGCGTCAGTTTCACGTTCAACACCCGAGCATCGTCGGATTCGGAGACCGGGACACGGTCACCGAGTTGCACCACGACCTCGCGTTCGCCGAGGTTCTCCACGGTGATCAGGTAACTGACCTGCATGCGACGTCGCTTGCCGGACCAGGAAAGCGAACTGCGTTTCTTGTCGAGTGCGCGTGACAACTTGATCTGGTCCGCCACGCCCAGGAACATCGGGAAACCTTCACCGGACGCGACAAACTCCGTCTCGGTCGTCCCGACGAACGCGCCATCGAGATACAACAGCACCTTGCCGGGCAGGAGCGGCTGCTTGCCGGCGTTGACCAGGTCCGCGGTGCGCGCGGCGTTCAACGAAACTTCGGGCGCCGCGATGATCTTGGGCGTGGCCACGAGTTGGGACGTGCCGATGGGCACGCGCACCGAGCGGCCATCGGTCCGCACCGTTTGCGCGCCGACGCCCACAAAGTGCGCCGTCGTGCCGCGTTGCTCCTGCAGCTGCGTGAAGCGGATCACATTGCGGTCTTGGGCGACTTGTTGGTCGCTGTAGTTCTGGGCAAACTCCGCCTGCTGCATCGCGCCGCCGTTGTTGACGCTGTTCCAGAGCATGATCTGGCCGCTGAAGGTCTTGTTCGCCACTCCAAACGTGTCGTGCGCCACCGCCATGGCCGGCAGCGGACGCGTCCCGCCGACCAGCAGCTTGTCCAACTCCGGTATCCGAATGGTATCGGTCGAACGCTGCGTCGAAAGCGACAACGCCACACCAGCCCAGTCTTCGCCCGTTGTTTGCGAGATCACGCCGTAGGACGCCAGCGTCACTTCCTTGGCGCCGTTGCCGGTGCGCAACTCATGAACCGGTTCCCACGTCGCGCCCGGTAACATGTAGGTCAGTGCCAGCGTTGCGCCGCGGGCCGCGCCGGTCAGGCTGACGAGCACGGTTCGTTGCTCCAACTGGGCGCGTTGACGCAACTCGTTGAGCGCACGTTGCCGGACATTCAATTCGGGTTGCAGCTCGCGGCGTTTCTTGTCGAGTTCGCGTTTCGCCTTGGCGATGTCGAGCAGTGTCACGCCAATGAACTTCACCACGCCGCCGTACTCCTCGGCCTTGATCTCGCGGGCCGCCACATCCTTCGGGAACTTGTCGAGCGCGAAGGCCCGGATCGAATCCACCTGTCGCTGTTGGGCGTCCAGGACGCGCGCCTCGTCATCGAGCGCGGCAATCTGGTCGGTCACTTCCTGCACCGCCGCTTGCGCCTTGCTCAACTCGACATCTTCCGGCCGCACCAGAAACGTCTTTCGTACCTGCACATCCACCAGCTCCGCGCCGGTAACGCTGACGCGTACCGAGCCTTCATCAATCCAGCCGGGCAACTTCCGAAACGCCACCTGCCGCTGTGCCGCACCTGCCGTCACTTGTGCCACCCGCGTCACCCGCGCCCGGTCCGCATACACCGTGACAGCAGTCACCTTCGAGTCCACCGAAAGCGCCTCCTCTGTGGCCTCGTTCGCCAACGTGAAAGTCATCGTCGTCAGGGCCGCACCAGCGCAAAGAAGGGCTAAACGTCTCATAACAAGGTCTCCAGTTGAGTGCGTCCAGTGTACGCGGCCGCGCCCCTTTGAAAAGTAAAAGGCCTGTAAAACTCCCGCCCCGCCTTTCGCGTCCTGTCACAGCGCTGCCACACCTGTTGCAGATATCCGTCCCACTCCCATGCAACAGATGTGGCACGCTTGTGGTGCTGAGTGACGACCAGGAACGTCAGG
>JBFZFE010000132.1:0-3042 GCA_041306525.1 Verrucomicrobiota bacterium
GCGCAGATGGCAATAGCCGAGGACATTGCTGCTGGCCCGGCTGGTGACGGTGGCGGTGTAGGCGCGAAAATCCTCGCGGTTGTCGAACACGATGACGCGGGCGGGATTCTTGGGCGTCCAGTTCGAGAAGAACTTCGAGTACTGCTTGAGCATCTCGTTCATGAACGAGTTGATCTGCCCGGCCAGCTCCCCACCGCCTTGCGCCAGCACTTGATAACCGCCCTGGCTGCGCTCGGCGAACGTCCCAATATCGGGAACCGCTGCCTCCTCTGCCTGCGCGCCAAGCGGGGCAACCAGAAGTGACAGCAGCACGGTGAGAAATCGGAGCTTCATTGAGGCCTACTGTACACCGGATTGCGTGCTGCACTCAGAGCAACTCATCCGCGCGAAGTCTCGCGATGCCCAACTTCTGGTAAGCGGCTTGGGTCGGGATGCGGCCTTGCGGGGTGCGCTGAATGTATCCTTCCATGATCAGGAACGGTTCGTAAACTTCCTCCAGCGTATCCGGTTCTTCACCGACCGAGACCGCCAGGGAATTGATGCCGACCGGCTTGCCGGCAAATTTGTGGACCAAGGTTTCGAGGATTCGTTTATCCATCTCATCGAGCCCATGCTCGTCAATCTCCAGCATCCGCAACGCCGCATCCGCCACTTCGGCCGTGACGGCGCTGGCCTTGGTGCGGACTTGGGCGTAGTCGCGCACGCGCTTGAGCAGGTTGTTGGCAATGCGCGGCGTGCCCCGGCTGCGCCGGGCCACTTCCATCGCGCCGTCCTCATGCATCTCGATGTTCAACAAACGAGCCGACCGGCTGACGATCCGCGACAGTTCCTCCGCCGGGTAATAGTCGAGCCGCTCGGTCATTGGGAACCGTGACTGCAACGGTGCCGTCAGCAAGCCGCGCCGCGTTGTGGCGCCAATCAACGTGAACCGCGGCAGCGTCAGCTTCACGCTGCGCGCGTTGGGTCCCTGGTCAATGACGATGTCCAACCGGAAATCCTCCATCGCCGGGTAGAGGTATTCCTCGACGGTTTTCTGGAGTCGGTGAATTTCGTCGATGAACAGCACATCGCCCTTTTCGAGCTTGGTGAGCAACCCCGCCAAGTCGCCGGCCTTCTCGATGACCGGTCCGCTGGTGACGACCACATTCACGCCCATCGCCTTGGCCAAGATGTGCGCGAGCGTGGTTTTGCCGAGGCCGGGAGGGCCGCTGAGCAACAGGTGATCGAGCGAGTCGCCACGTTGCCGGGCGGCCTCGACAGCGAGTTCGAGGCGTTCCTTGACCTTGGGTTGTCCCGCGAACTCTGCAAACGCCGGGGGCCGCAACGACACATCCAGCGTCTTGTCGTGAATCGTCTGGGTAACAAACCGCTCGCTCATGGGCGCGAAGATGCCGAAGCACCACGCTCGCGGCAAGGTCAAAGTGGGCTGGGTGGGGGAGTTCAAGTGCTTGCAGGTGTCACGGGCAAGCGCGCGGCTGGCGCCTCTGAGGTTGCATTCGGGGCTGGTTTCAACAAGATTCAGCGCCATGCCCTTGTTGAAGAAAACCACTTCGTGCGATCCGCGGACCTGCGACTGTTACGGGACCGATTTCCTGCGGGCCGATCCCGCAAAAATCGCGCGCCGCATCTACGTCGACCACAACGCGACGACGCCGCTCGACCCCGCCGTGCTGGAGGCGATGGCGCCGTATCTTTGCGAAACGTTTGGCAACCCGAGCAGCGTCCATGCCTTCGGCCGCGATGCGCGTGCGGCACTCGATGAAGCCCGGGCGCGACTGGCGGGTTTGCTCGGCTGCGAGGAAGGGGAAATCATCTTCACCAGTGGCGGCACCGAGTCGGACAACACCGCCATCTTCGGTGTCGCCCGCGCCAGCCGGCAACGTGGCCGCCACATCATCACGAGCCAGATCGAGCATCACGCGGTGCTGCACGCCTGCCGGTATCTCGAAGAACGTGGCGAATGCGAAGTCACCTACCTGCCCGCCGGTCGCGACGGGCGCGTGGATCCGGCGGAACTGCGGCGGGCGTTGCGACCCGACACCGTCCTGGTTTCGATCATGTCGGCCAACAACGAAACCGGCACGCGCCAGCTGGTCAGCGAACTTGCCGGCATCTGCCGTGAACGGGGCGTGCCTTTTCACACTGATGCGGTTCAATGCTTCGGCAAAGAGCCGGTAAGCGTGCAGGCGTGGCCGGTTGACCTGTTGAGTTTGAGCGCGCACAAGTTCGGCGGGCCGAAAGCGGCGGGAGCGTTGTATTGCCGCCGCGGCACTCCGTTGGATGCGTTGTTGCACGGCGGCAGCCATGAGAACGAGCGGCGGGCCGGCACGGAGAACGTGGCCGGCATCGTTGGCCTGGCGTTTGCCGCCGAGGCGGCGGCCCGCAAATGCGCCGACGAGGCGGCCCGGTTGCAGGCATTGACGGATGAGTTCGTGGCGCTCGTGCAACAGAAGATTCGCGGAGTCACCTTGAATGGTCACCCGGCCCACCGCCTGGCCAACACGGTCAACCTGAGTTTCGCCCAGTGCGATTCGGCGGGGCTGCTGGCCGGTCTTGATCTCGAAGGGGTGGCAGTCTCGACCGGTGCGGCGTGTGCGGTCGGCTCGCTCCAGCCTTCGCACGTGTTGCAGGCGATGGGCTTGCCGGACGATCAGGCGCGCAGCGCCATTCGTTTCAGCTTCGGGAGCGCGAACACGGCCGCGGATCTGCCCCTGATCGTCATCGCGTTGCAGCGGGTGGTTGCCCGCCTGCGGTTGTTCACGCCCCGGTGAGGTCATCCCTCCCGGCGGGTTCAGTCGAAGAACCGGTAACGGAAGATGAACCAGAGCGCAGCGACGCCGTCTTTCCAACCGATCTTCTTGCCCTCAGTGTAATCGCGACCGGCATAGCTGATGTCGGTCTCGTAAAAACGATAGCGGCGGCGGGCCAGCTTGGCGGTGAGTTCGGGTTCAATGCCGAAGCGGTCGGCGGTGAGCACCATGTCCTTCACGCACTCGCGACGGAAGACTTTGTAGCAGGTCTCCATGTCGGTGAGGTTGAGGT
>JBFZFE010000133.1:0-9724 GCA_041306525.1 Verrucomicrobiota bacterium
AAGCCCTGCGCTTGGCGAACGCCAGCAAGCCGCAGGTGTTCCAGTACGCCATCCTGCCGCAATCGTTGCCGTTGCTGGCCAATTACACCTTGTTCATTTTCGAGTACAGCATCCGCGCCGCGACCATCCTCGGCGTCGTCGGCGCCGGTGGCATCGGCTACTACTTTCAGGTGTACCTCGGCAACTTCGATTACCAGCGCGCCGCCTCGTTGCTGCTTTTGTTGCTGGCGGTGGTGGTGACGCTCGACTGGCTCAGCGGCCGCGCCCGGCGCTGGTTGCTGGCCGGTACGCAAGGAACGGCAACCCCATGAGGCAACGTCTTCAGGCCAACGACCAACCATGCCACCGGCCCACGCTGCGAGGCGGGCTGAAACGCGCAGGGCGACAGGCGGCGAAGGCTGCTGTCCAGCCGGTACGCAGTGCGCTGGGACGCGGTTTGGCGGGTGCTGTCTTGTTCCATGTCGCCCTCGCCTTGGCCCTGGGCAAACTCGTGCTGCCCGCGCCCGCCCCGACGCCACCGCCAACAACGCTGGTGGTGCCCATCCAGTTTCTGGGAATGAGCGACGCCGCGCTCGATTTCGGCGCCGACGAAGCGGCTGGGGAGGATCCAGTCGCCGCTGCCGCGGAAGCCAAGCCGGTAAGCTCAGCGCCGCGGTTGCCGGTATTGCCGCCGGTCAGCTTGCCGGAGCCGGAATTGCCGCTGCCCTTGCCGGGCCCACAGGGCGTGATTGCGGTGGAGTTGGCGCGCCCCACAGGTCCGAGCGACGCCTGGTTGTTGCCGGCCAGTGAATTTCAGACGGTCGCCGGCAGCGAGACCAATGCCGTGGCTGCGGTTGAGGTCGCGACGGCATCCGCCGGTGAAGGAGCGGGCCGTGTTGCCGGGACAAGCACGGGAGGCGGGTCGGCAGCCGGTTGGCGGGTGCCGGCGTACTGGCGCAATCCGCGCCCGGTTTACCCGGTAATGGCCCGGCAGAATCGTTGGGAGGGCACGACGTTGCTGCGGGTGGAAGTACTGAGCAACGGGGTGACCGGCACTGTTGAGGTCCGGGAAAGTTCCGGGCACGATCTGCTCGATGAAGCAGCCGTGCAGGCGGTGCGACGCTGGCGATTTGTGGCGGCGCGCGAGAATGATGTCGCCGTGAAAGCCTGGGTTGAGGTGCCGATTGTGTTTGAGCTGGAGGAGGCAATCGGCCCGCGGCGCACCGCGAGCGTGAATTGAGCCGGCGCCGAGGCAACCATTGTTTTTTCGAGAACACAAGACAAGTCAAAGCCACAAGGAGACAAGGAGATTTGTATGCCGAGCAGGGAGGGCCACGGGAGGTGGCAGACAGCAGCATTGATCATGACGTTGGCAGCGGGGATGGCCGTTGCGCAGACCCAGCCGTTCTGGGAATGGGAACAGGCGACGGGTGATTGGGGCGGGGCGCGCGATGCGCTCGTCGGTACAATTCGGACGACCGTCAGTTTTTGAGGAATCACCATGGAAAACATGCAGCGACTGAACCAAATTCCCAGCGGCACCGGCGCCGTGGTGCGGGACATTGAAGGCCGCGACAGCGCCATGCTGCGGGTCATGGCCATGGGCTTGTGCGTGGGCCGGCAGCTCGAAGTGGTGCGTCAGGGCAATCCGCTGATTGTGCGGCTGCTCGGCGCTCGCGTCGGGTTGTCGGGGCGCCTGGCGCAGCGCATCATCGTCGAGCGGAGCGAACCATGAGCACTGCAATCCCTGCGGCTCCGCCGGCCCCACAAACCGCCTCGCGGGTAACGCGGCGCATGGCACTGGTCGGCAATCCCAATTCCGGCAAGACCACTCTCTTCAACGCCCTGACCGGCCTGCGCGCGCAGACCGGCAATTATCCCGGCACCACTGTCGAACGCCGGCTGGGACGGCTGGTGTTGGCCGATGACGAGATCGAACTGCTCGACCTGCCCGGCTTGTACGACTTCCAGGCCAACACGGAGGACGAACGGGTCGCCTTGGCGGTCATCGAGGGTCATGCCACCGGCGTGGAACGCCTCGACGGCGCGATTGTCGTCCTGGATGCCGCGCACCTGAGTCGCGGCCTGTTTCTGGTCAGCCAACTGATCGAGCACAAGTTGCCGGTGGTCATCGCGCTGAACATGGTGGACGTCGCGGAAGCCAACGGCATCCACATCAACCCCGATCAACTGGCCGATGAACTGGGCTGTCCCGTCTACCCCGTTGTGGCGCGCTCGGGCCGCGGTGTGCCGGCGCTGCGCGATGCTTTGCGGCAATGGCCGGCCGGCTCGCCGGTGGCCGGGAGGGTCAGCGGTTGCAGCGGCTGCAGCGGGTGCCGGTTCCAGGACCGGTACGCCTGGAGTGACGCCGTCACGGCGCGCTGCGCGAAGGAGTCGCCCGCCAAACCGAATGTGTGGACCGAGCGGGTGGACCGGCTGCTCACCCATCCCGTGGTGGGCGTGGCGGCGTTCCTGGCGCTGATGCTGGGTGTGTTCTTCCTGATCTTCCAGATCGCCAGCGTGCCGATGGACCTGATCGACGGACTGTTCAGCAGCCTCGGCAACTGGATCACGAACCGACTGCCGGCGAGCGATTGGCGCGACCTGCTGGTGCAGGGCGTCATCGGCGGCGTCGGCGGCGTGTTGGTGTTTCTGCCGCAGATTTGCATCCTGTTTTTCTGTCTCGCGCTGTTGGAGGACAGTGGTTACCTCGCGCGCGCCGCGTTTGTGATGGATCGGCTGATGCAGCGCGTGGGGCTGCCGGGCCGGGCGTTCGTGCCGTTGCTCTCGGCCCATGCCTGCGCCATCCCGGCCATCATGGCGACCCGGGTGATTGCCGACCGGCGCGACCGGTTGGTGACGATCCTGATCGCGCCGTTGATGTCATGCGCGGCGCGGATTCCCGTCTACAGCATGCTGGCGGCGTTGTTGTTTGCGAACGACCCCGGCAAGGCGGCGCTCGTGTTCACCGGCGCCTACGCGCTGGGGCTGGCGGTGGCGGTGCTGATGGCGTTTGTGTTCAAGAAGACGCTGTTGCGCGGCGAGGCGACGCCGTTGGTGATGGAACTGCCGAGTTACAAGCTGCCGAGCCTGCGGACGGCGTTGTTGACGGTGCTCGACCGCGCGACGGTGTTCGTGCGCCGGGCCGGCACGATCATTCTGTTGATCTCGGTCGCGCTCTGGGCGCTGGCGACCTATCCCAAGAGTGAACCACCGGCGGAAGCCGTCGCGTTGCAGGTGCAGGCCGAACAGGCGGCGGACGATGCCGCGGCGGAATTGCAGGCGCAAGCCGACAAACTCACCAGCCATCACGCGCTGGCCAACTCGGCGGCGGGCCGGCTTGGACGCCTCATCGAGCCGGTGATTCAGCCCCTGGGATTTGATTGGCAGATCGGCATCGGCATCGTCAGTTCGTTTGCCGCCCGCGAGGTCGTGGTCTCGACCCTGGCCGTCGTGTACGGCGTGGGCGAGGATGCCGTGGATGAGAATCCGCAATCACTCTACGACTCGTTGCGGGCGGCGCAACGTTCGGACGGGACGAAGGTGTTCACCACGGCCACGTGCATCAGCCTGCTGGTGTTTTACGTGCTGGCCATGCAATGCCTGCCGACCCAGGCGGTGACCCGGCGCGAGACCAACTCCTGGAAGTGGCCCATCATCCAGCTGCTCTACATGACGGTGCTGGCCTACGTCGGCGCCTGGATTGCCTTCCAATTGTTCAGTTGACAGCACTCCCCGCTTCCGACACATAGGCGTTTTGATTGGCGGCTGGCGGACAAGGCCGATGTGAAATGAACGACCCGGTTACATTGGTGGTCGAGGCCCAGGCCAGACTGGGTGAAGGCGCCCTTTGGGATGGGCGGCAACAGCGCTTGCTCTGGATCGACATCCACGGGCAGGCCCTGCATCTGTTTGACCCGGCCACGGGCGCGGACCAGTCATTCGATGTTGGCCAGACGATCGGCACCGTGGTGCCGCGGCGTTCAGGCGGCGCGGTGGTGGCCTTGCAGCATGGCCTCCATGCCATCGACTTTTCCACTGGCGAGCTGTCGTTTCTTTGCGATCCCGAAGCCGACAAGCCCGACAACCGGTTCAATGACGGCAAGTGCGACCCGACCGGCCGTTTCTGGGCCGGGACGATGTCGTTGAAGGGACGCCAGCATCAAGGCGCATTGTGGCGGTTCGATGCCGATTTGTCAGCGCACCGGATGCTTGCACCCGTCTCCATCTCCAACGGCATCGCTTGGAGCCGCGACGCGCGCACCATGTATTACATCGACACACCGACTGGTCATGTGGACGCCTTCGATTTCGATGCCGTGACCGGTAACATCGCCAACCGGCGTTCTGTCATCACCCTCGCGCCCAACACCGGTCACCCGGACGGCTCGACGCTCGATGCCGAGGGCATGCTCTGGATTGCGCACTGGGACGGCTGGCGTGTCACGCGCTGGGACCCGCAGACCGGCGAGTGCCTGCAAACGATTCCGCTGCCCGTGGCGCGCGTCACTTCCTGTGCGTTTGGCGGCCCCGATCTCGAGGAACTCTACATCACCACCGCGCGCGTCGGCCTGACCGCCGCCGAACTCCTGACCCAACCGCAAGCCGGTGGCCTGTTCTGCGTCCGCCCCGGGGTGCGCGGCTTGCCGGCGGTGGAGTTTGCTGGATGACGCCCTGACGGCTTGTTGACGAAGCCGTGGACCAGTACACTGCGCGCGTGAAACTCTTGCGGCAAAGCTTTGCCCGCCGGCTTCTGGCCGTGCCGGTGTTTGCCAAGGTGATGGGGATTGCCTTTGCGTTGACGGCGCTGTTTGGGTTGGTCATGCGCTGGGAGATCGAGCGCACCCGGGAGCGGTTGTTGCAGACGGAGTTGCGGGCAGGGCATGCGGGCGTGGAGCAGGCGTTCATTCGCGAACAGATCGGGCTGGAGTCGGAGATGTTGACGCGGCGGCTGGCGCTGGTGATGGTCCTGACGGCGGCTTGTGGCATGGGATTGGCCTGGTGGCTGGCGCGGGTCTTGACGCGACCGTTGCAGGAAGTCCTCTTGGGCACGCAACGAATCGAAAAAGGCGACCTGCACACCCGGATTCCCGTTCGGGCCGGCGACGAAATCGGGGAACTGGCGACAGCGTTCAACCGGATGTCGGCGGCCTTGGAGCAGAAGGAAAGCGCGCGCCAGGGATTGTTGCGGCGCGCCATTGAGGCGGGCGAGGAGGAGCGCAAACGGCTGGCCCGCGAGTTGCACGACCATACCGGCCAGATGTTGACAGCTTTGATTGCCGGGTTGGGCGCCCTGGAGGCCCGGGCGACCGATGCGGAGCAACGGGCGACAGTGGTCTCGCTGCATCAACTGGCCGCGCAGACGCTGGGCGACATCCATGATGTCTCGCGCACGCTGCGACCGGCTGCACTCGACGACTTGGGGCTGATTGATGCCTTGGAGAAGCTTTGTTCGATGGTCGCGCAGCGCTTTGGCAAACAGGTCAATTTTGACAACGAAGGCTGGGCGGCCGAGCAGCGGTTACCGGCCGAACTCGAGGTGGCGCTTTACCGGATCGTGCAGGAAGCGCTGACCAACGCCGTGCGCCATGCCAACGCCCGCCGCATCCAGGTCTTCCTCCAACTCCAAGGCGGTGCCGTGCTGGTGATGGTGGAGGACGATGGGCACGGGTTTGCCCTGGCGACGCGGCAGCTGGACGCCGACAAGTTTGGGCTGCTCGGGATCGAGGAGCGGGCGGCCTTGTTTGGTGGGCACGCCTGCTTGGAGTCAACCCCGGGAGGCGGCACACAGCTTTCCGTTTCCATACCGGTGCCCGCATCATGAAAATCCGCGTGCTGCTGGCAGATGACCATGCGTTGGTGCGTGCCGGGCTGCGGGCCTTGCTGACCTCGCAGGCGGACATCGAAGTGGCGGGTGAAGCTGAAGATGGCGTCGCGGTGGTGGAGCGTTGCCGCGAGTTGAAGCCCGATGTGGTTCTGCTTGATCTCGCCATGCCGGGGCGGGGTGGAGTGCCGGCCGCGGAGGAATTGCGGCAGGTTTGTCCCGAGACAAAGGTGCTCGTGTTGACGATGCACGAGGATGAAGGGTACGCCCGGCTGGCGCGGCGCGCCGGGGCGGCGGGTTACGTTCTGAAGCGGGCGTTGGCCACGACTTTGCTGCACGCCATCCGGGCGGTTCAGCGGGGCGAGACCTATGCCACGCCACCGCTGGCCCAGGCTTTTCATGACACCACGCCCGCCCCAGCAGGGGATTCTTTGCTGTCGGAGCGCGAGAATGATGTGGTGCGGTTGATTGCCTTGGGCCACACCAATGCCGAAATCGCCGGGAAACTGCACATCAGCGAAAAGACTGTCGAGACGCACCGGGCACATGTTTTCGAGAAGCTCGGGTTGGTCACGCGGGCCGATTTGGTCCGGTTTGCCCTCGAGCATGGCCTGTTTCGACCGTGAAAATCAGGGTTTTCCCTGATGCCAGAAGCTTCACTTCTGGCCTAGGCTGGGCAGCATGAGAACCCATCTGGTGGCCTTGCTGTCATTGGTCATGGCGACTGCCGTGCAGGCAAAAAATCCGATCCGTCAATCATTCTTCAATACGTACACCAACGCCATCGGCAGCAAGCTGGACAATCTGCCCTCCAAACCCGGTCACTGCGGCCTCTGCCATTACGATTTCAACGGCGGCGGGGCCCGCAATCCCTACGGTGCGGCCATTGAATCCCAGAGCGGCCTGAATACGGAGGCGGGCCGCACCAATGCCATCAAGACGGTGAGCGGCGTCGATCAAGACAGCGACGGATATTTTTCAATCACCGAGATCACCGACCTGAATTACGGCAACACCCCCACCTTTCCCGGTCTCTCTACCGGCAATAGCAATCGTGTCGCAAATGTGCCGATTGGCGAGATCGCCAATTATCTGACCCCTTCCACCGCAACCGATGCCACGCGGCCGACGGTGACTGTGTTGTTTCCGAGCAACTACGCCATCCTCACCGCCAATCGCGTTACGAACATCACCTGGACCGCCGGCGACAACGTCGGTGTCACGGCCATCCAAATCCATGAGTCACTCGACAACGGTGCCAGTTACAGTCCCATCGCCTTGGGCCTGGCCAATAGCGGCACCTATGCCTGGACACCGGCGAACCGGCCGGTCACCTCCAATGCCTTGATCCGTATCACGGCAGTGGACGCGGCCGGTAACAGCTCCAACGATGTGAGCAACATTGCCTTCACCATCATCTCCCCGCCCGGGGGGCTGGTGCCGACCACGTTGCGCGACTTCGACATGCCGGGAACCCAGCCGTTCCAAGGCGGGTCGGAGTTCGCCACGCCGCAGAGCTGCGCCACCTGCCACGGCGACTACAGCCCGGCGGTGGAGCCTTACCGGAACTGGCAGGGCAGCATGATGGCCCATGCCGGGCGCGATCCGCTCTTTGAGGCGAACATGGCGATTGCCAACCAGGACGCGCCGGACTCGGGCGATCTCTGTCTGCGTTGTCACAAGTCCAATGGCTGGCTCCAGGGCCGGTCCGTGCCGACCGACGGTTCGCGGATGATTCAGGATGACCGGCACGGGGTTTCCTGCGAGCTGTGTCACCGGATGGTGGACCCGGTCTTCAAGCCCGGGGTGAACCCGGCGGTGGACACCAACATCCTGGCCGCACTGACCTTCCCGGGCACCAACTACGGCAACGGCATGTATGTCATCGACCCGACGTCGACCACGCGCGGGCCGTTCACCAATGCCGCGGCGCCGCATGCATTCGTGGCCTCCTCGTTTCATCGCAGTTCGGCGTTTTGCGGCACCTGCCATGACGTGAGCAACCCGGCCTTCACCAAAGATGCCAATGGCGTTTACCAGCCGAACTCGTTGAACGCGACGGCCGGAGTTTATTCGGCGCATGGCTTGGCGCCGGTGGAACGCACCTACAGCGAATGGTTCTACAGCGCCTACAACTCATCCAACGGCGTGTACGCGCCGAAGTTTGCCGGCAACAAAGCCGGCGGGACCGTCTCGACCTGCCAGGATTGCCACATGCGCGACGTGACCGGCTACGGCTGCAACACGAATCTCAATGCTGGCGTCCCTTTGCGCACGGACTTGCCGTTGCATGACATGACCGGCGGCAGCACCTGGATTCCCAGCCTGTTGACCAACCTGTACCCGGACGAGGTCAGTGCGCCGGCGATTGCGGCCGGTATCGTGCGCGCCAACTACATGCTCCAGAATGCCGCGACGATGTCGGCGTCGTTCTCCAATGGGTTTCTCCAGGTCACCGTCACCAACCAGACCGGCCACAAGTTGCCGACCGGCTATCCCGAGGGACGCCGCGTCTGGGTCAACGTGAAGTTCTTCGATCACACGATGAATCTCATCGGCGAGTCCGGCGCCTACAACCAGAATACAGGTGTGTTGACGCATGATACCGAGGCCAAAATTTACGCGGTGCATCCCGGCATCGACGCCAACATCACCAACATCGTCGGGCTCGCCGCGGGACCATCGTTGCACTTCGTCTTGAACAACAAGATCTACGAGGACAACCGCATTCCCCCGCGCGGTTTCTCCAACGCGACCTTTGCCGCGTTCGGTGGTGCGCCCGTGGGCCACAGTTACGCCGACGGCCAGCACTGGGACACGACGCAATACACTGTCCCGCTTGGCACCGCGCGCGCCGAGGTGCGGCTGTTCTATCAGAGCACCAGCAAGGAGTTCATCGAGTTCCTGCGCGACAAGAACACCACCAACACCAAGGGACAGGAAATGTACGATCTCTGGAACAACAACGGCAAATGTCCGCCCGACCTGATGGCCCAAGCCACTTGGGAACCCGCCGCCCCGGTCTTTGCCGGGCTGAAGACAGCGACCCCGGGAGTTGAATCGGCGATCCTGGCCTGGGATGCGGCCAGCAGTGCGTGCGCGGTGACGTATCAGGTGTTCCAGAGCACCGCCAGTGGCGGACAGAACTTCGGTGCGCCGCTGCTGACGACCAATGCACTCAGCACCGTCATTGCTCCACTCGATCCCGGCACGACCAACGCTTTGACCTACTACTTCGTCGTCCGCGCCACTGATTCGTGCGGCGGCATCGACAACAACACCGTCGAGCGCTCCGTCCAGCCGGCGCTGGATCCGGCCAAGGATCAAGACAGCGACGGCATGCCGAATGCCTACGAGCAAACCCACGGGCTCAATCCTTTCAACGCGGCTGATGCAGCACTCGATCCTGATGGGGACGGTTTCACGAATCTCCAGGAATCGATCGCGGGCACTTCACCGAACAGCAACGGCCAGCGGCCCGCCATCGAGCAGCTCACCGCGGACACCGACGGCATACATATCCGATTCGCAACCGTGACCGGCCGGATGTACCAGGTCAAATGGCGCGCATCGTTGACGACTGGTGAATGGCAGAACCTTGGCAGCGCCGTGGCCGGTGACGGTACGGTAAAAGAAGTGCTCGACACGCCGTCGCCTGCGACGTCCGCCCGGTTCTACAAGGTCCAGATCACAAAGCCATAGGGGCGTCAGCTCCGGCGGCGACGCCATTCGCGCCGGCCGCAAACAATCCCCTTGTGAATGGTTCACCAGACATTGATTGGGAAGTCGAGGTGTACATCGACGTGACAAACCCGTCGGCGCCAACATTTCGAGCGGTAGGTAAACATGACGGCTACCCAGCTTAACCATTAAGGCAACAGTCACCGGCTTGCATGTATCGAGTCCCACGGGCTGGCAGGA
>JBFZFE010000134.1:0-5248 GCA_041306525.1 Verrucomicrobiota bacterium
TTGATTCCAACGAACTGAGTTTCAAGATCTCCGGCTTGCAGGCGTTCAAGGACGCAATGCAGAAAGCGCGTCCAGTCCTGTTGGAGCCGGTCATGGACGTGGCCGTTTACGTGCCCGATCAGTACATGGGCGACATTACCGGCGACCTCAACCATCGCCGCGGTCGCATCATGGGCGTCGAGTCCAGCGACGGGCTGCAATGCATCAAGGCGCAGGTGCCGCAATCGGAGATGTTCAAGTATTCCAGTGAGTTGCGCTCCATGACGGGTGGCCGGGGCACATTCGAAATGGGCTTCAGCCATTACGAAACCGTGCCGGCTCATATCGCGCAAAAAGTGGTCGCCGAAACGCAAGCCGCCAAGAAGGCTGAACACGACGCCTGAGCGGATGAACGTCTCCCTCGTCATGACCGTCATTGGCGCGGACCGACCCGGTCTGGTCGGTCGCCTCGCCGCGGTTGTCGCCGCTCAAGGCGGCAACTGGCTGGAGAGCCGGATGGCACATTTGGCCGGGCAGTTTGCCGGTATCCTGCGCATCGAGGTCCCTGCCGACCAGAAACAGCAGATTGTGGCCGCTTTACACGCTCTCGCGACGGATGGGCTCGTCGTCAACGTGCACGAAGGCCGACCGACGACCGTCCCCGCCCAGACATTGGTCGCGGTCGCAGTCGTCGGGCATGACTGCCCCGGCATTGTCCGCGAAATCTCGCAAGTGCTCGCGCAGCAGCAGGTTAACGTTGAGGAACTGACGACCCATACCGAGAGCGCCCCGATGTCGGGCGAGACGCTTTTCCATGCCCAAGCAAGGGTTCAACTGCCGCCCACCTGTACGCTTCCCCAGTTGCGCCAGTCCCTTGAAGAGATTGCCGCCGATCTGATGGTCGACATCACCGTCGTACCAGATCAGGACCGGCGATAGTTTGAATAACCCTTCCATCTCGTCGTCCATCTCCTTCGCTGGAGCATTGTTTGACGATGAGAATGGCTTTTGTTACAACGCTGGCCGATTTGCCGAGCCGAGGGATGATCCTCGGCCGCGAAGAACTTGTGGCTGATACTCAATTCAATACGGCAGAACCTCCCGCCGCCGCCAGGCGTGCCCCGGTCACCCCCGCCGATCGTGTGCGCACCGATGGCAAGTTCTTCCGCATCGGCGCCGCCAAATTCCATCCCAAGGGCGTCACCTACGGGCCGTTCGCGCCCGGGCCCGACGGCAGCCCGTTTCCAACCCCCGAGCGAACCGCGAAAGATTTCGCGCTGATTCGGGAGCTGAATGCGAACTGCGTCCGCACCTACTATGTGCCACCGCGCTGGTTCTTGGATTTGGCGCAGGAACACGGGCTCAAGGTGTTGGTGGATTTCACCTGGCCCAAGCACACCTGCTTCTTGGATGACCCGGCGACCGTTGAGGAAGCCCGGCAGTCCACGCGGCGCGCGGCGGAAGCGTTGGCCGGGCATCCCGCTGTCTTTGCGTTGACGCTCGCCAACGAGATCCCGCCCGATATTGCGCGTTGGTACGGGGCAGCCCGCATCGAGGAGTTTCTCGATGAACTGGCCGGCATCGTGAAGAGTGTCGACCCGCAACTGCTCGTCACGTTCGTCAATTTTCCGCCAACCGAGTTCCTGCAGCCTGACAGCATTGATTTTGTCAGCTTCAACGTCTATCTCCACGACCCCAAGCCGTTCGCCAATTACCTCGACCGCCTCCAAAGCCTGGCCGGCGGCAAACCGCTCGTGCTTGCCGAGTTCGGCATGGACTCGATGCGCGAGGGCGATGAACGCAAAGCCCAGTTCCTCAGCGGCCATCTGGAATTGGCCTTCCGCGCCGGGCTTGCCGGTGCCTTTATTTTCGCCTTCACTGATGACTGGTTTACCGGCGGACATCAGATCGAGAACTGGTTTTTCGGACTCACAGATCGTGACCGAAAACCGAAATTCTCCTTCCGCGCCGTCGCCGAGCAATTCGCCCGGGCGCCATACTATCCCTTGCCGGACACGCCGAAGATCAGCGTGGTGGTGGCGAGCTATAACGGCGGTCGCACCTTACCGGCTTGCTTGCAGTCGCTCTCCCACGTCAATTACCCGAATTACGAAGTCATCCTCGTGGACGATGGCTCGACTGATGACACCGCCCAGATTGCGGCGCAATTCCCGCACGTCCGCACCATTCACCAGCCGAATCTCGGTTTGAGCGCGGCCCGCAACACCGGCATCCATGCGGCGACCGGCGAGATTGTCGCGTTCACCGACAGCGACTGCAAGGTGGACGAAGACTGGCTTTATTACATCATCAGCGACCTGCTCAAGACCGACGCGTGCGCCATCGGCGGTCACAACTTCCCGCCGCCTGAGGACGACTGGATCGCGGGCGCGGTGGCGCTTTCGCCGGGCGGTCCCGCGCACGTCATGCTCAACGACCGCGAAGCCGAGCACATCCCGGGCTGCAACATGGCGTTCTGGAAATGGGCGCTCGACGAGATCAACGGGTTCGACGTGATTTACCGGGCGGCAGGCGACGATGTCGATGTTTGCTGGCGCCTGCTCCAACGCGGCTACAAAATTGCCTTTTCACATGCCGGCTTCGTCTGGCATTACCGGCGCAACACCGCCCGGGCCTATCTGAAACAACAACGCGGCTACGGAGTTGCCGAGTCTCTCCTGCGTTACAAACACCCCGAGTATTTCAACAGCCTGGGCGGCATGCGTTGGCGCGGCCGCATCTACAATCCGCGGCGCTCGGCGGGTCTTTTTGGTCGGTTTGTCATCTATCACGGCACCTTCGGCACCGGGCTGTTTCAAACGCTCTACACGCCCGAACATGCCGGTCTCGTCGCGTTGTTGACCAGCCTCGAATGGCACGTCGTGGTCACGCTCGGTGGCGTCCTGCTGGCGATGATTTGGCCGGCCATGTGGCCCTTGCCGGTTCTCACCATTCTTGCCAGCATCACCGTCGCCGTGATGTCCGCCGCGCGCGTCAAACTGCCGGCGTCCCAGAACCGTGTCTGGTCCAAGCCCTTGATCGTGCTGCTCTGCCTGCTGCAACCGATTGTCCGCGGCTGGCCGCGTTACGCGCCACGCCTGAAGCAACGCGAAACGCCAACTGCTGCGCGCGCCACCGTGCGCGAACTCGCCCGCAATTACGAGAAAGTCAGCAGCATTCACACCGTCAATTACTGGAACGACAAGGGACTGGAACGCATCGAGTTTCTCCAGAAACTGCTGGAAACTCTGGATCGCGAGCAGTGGCAGACCAGCACCGACAGCGGCTGGGACGAATACGACCTCACCATCAACGGTGACCGGTTCACGAAAGTCACCGTCCATACGGTCTCGGAAAACCACGGCGGCAACAGTCGCATCCTGCGCGCCCGCCTCGCCGCGGGCTGGACCCTCCCGGGCAAAATGCTGCTCTGGGCGGTCGTGGCGCTCGTCGTCATGTTCGTCTTCGTCAGCTCCCACGCGGTCTGGTCCATCCCGATCTGGTGGACGATGCTTTCCTGGCTCCTGGTTGCCGTCACCGCCAGCTACCTGCACCTGCGCGCCCATCGCACGCTTCGTCTTGGCTTGGGGCTCCTCGAACTGACCGCCCAGCAACTCGGGCTCACGAAGCTCGACGCGAAGAAGTAGTTGTTCACGCCTCGATCAGCAGCCGGGCCGGTGTCTCGACGGTTTCCTTGATGCGCCGCAGGAACGTGACCGCTTCCCGTCCATCAATGTTGCGGTGGTCATACGTCAACGCCACGTACATCATCGGTCGAATCACCACCTGACCGGCTCGCGCCACGGGTCGCTCCTGAATGGTGTGCATCCCGAGAATCGCGCTCTGCGGCGGGTTCACCAACGGCGTCGAAAGCAGCGACCCAAACACGCCGCCATTGGTGATGGTGAACGTCCCGCCCTGCAACTCCGCGGGCGTCAGTTTCCCGTCGCGTGCCCGCTCTGCGAACCCGCCAATCGCCTGTTCGATTTCGGCAAAGCTCAATCGCCCGGCATGACGCAACACGGGCACCACCAAGCCGCGCGCCGTGCTCACCGCCAAGCCGATGTCGTAGTAGCTGTGGTACACAATCTCTTCGCCGCGCACCTCGGAGTTGACCTGCGGCACAAACTTCAGTGCCTCGATCGCTGCCCTCACAAAAAACGACATCAAACCCAGCTTGACCCCGTGCTTCTCCTGAAACAGCTCGCCCCACTCGCGCCGCAACGTCATCACCGCGCTCATGTCCACTTCATTGAACGTGGTCAGCAACGCCGCGGCTTGCCGGGCCTCGACCAAGCGTCGCGCCAACGCCCGACGCAACGGACTCATCCGCACAACTTCATCCGCGGCAGCAGGCGCCGGCACCGCGGGAGTCGGGACGGACGGCGGAACCGGGGCCGGTTTGGGTGATGGCGGTTGCTCCCGTGCCGGCTTGGGCGGCGCGGAGCTTACCGGCTGGTCGGACGGCTCAACTTCGCCGATCACCTCACCGGGTTTCGCAACCTCACCGGTCCTCTTCAAAATGCGCACGAGCTTACCTGCCGCGGGCGCGGTGACCTCCAAAGTTGCCTTCTCCGTTTCAATCACCACCACCGGCTGGTCGGCGGCGACCACGTCGCCTTCGGCGTGATACCACTCGCCGATTTGCACTTCGGTGATGGACTCACCTGCGCTGGGGACTTTCAGTTCCATCATGCCATGGCCTCCCGGATGAGTTGTTGTTGTTCGAGTTTGTGGCTGCGCGCCGAGCCCGAAGCGGGACTGGAGTTTGCGGGACGCGTTGCCACCAGCAACGGCCATCGTCCGAAGAGCGAGCCGGCAAAGCGCCGCTGCAAATATGGCCACGCCCCCATGTTGGCGGGTTCCTCCTGAACCCAGACCACCGGCTTGCTGGGACCAAAGGGCGCCAAGGCGTTTTCCAGCAGCTCATCGGTCAGCGGGTAGAGTTGTTCGAGACGAAGAACAGCGATGTCATCCTGTTTCGGCAGTTCATAGTAAATCTTGCCGGTGCAAAGCAGAATCCGACGAACATGACGCGAAGGAGACGGGAGAATCCGCTCGAACTTGCCGGTCGCCAGTTCATCGAGGGACGAGACAGCCTGTGGATGGCGCAGCAAGGACTTGGGTGTCATGACAATCAGCGGCTTTCGCCCAGTACTTTCATTGCCTGCGGCGACAGGCCCTGCGTCGTTGGCGAAAGCCGCTGATTGTCATGACACCCAAGTCCTTGCTGCGCCATCCACAGGCTGTGTCGTCCCTCGATGAACTG
>JBFZFE010000135.1:0-3057 GCA_041306525.1 Verrucomicrobiota bacterium
TCTGGAATACGCACTGGCTGCATACAACGCAGGGCCGGGGCGCGTGGACAAGTGGCTGGCCGCTGGTGCCGACTTCAACAAACTCCCGAAAGAAACCCGTGAGTACATCCCGAAAGTTCTGGCCGCTCTGGCTCCTGCGGGTGCTGCGCCTGCCGCTGCTCCTGCTGGCTCTACTCCTGCTGCACCTGCTCCTGCTGCGGGGCTGACCATTCCGGGTGCCGCGCCTGCCACCGCCACCGCCGCTGAGGAACCGTTCCGTGTGGAGGTCAGTGGCACATCGCAGTTCTACCTCGCCAATCCGCAGTCCATCCCGATGGACATGCAGCGGGCTATGCAGCAACGCGCTGAAGTCGAGCGTCTGGCTGGTATGTTCCAACGTGCTGGCATGGGTGCGCAGTTCATGGAGGCACGCGCCAAGCTGATGGAGGCTGACAACAGCATGACGTATCTGCAAGGGATGCAGGGACTGCAAGAGTTCACCCTCGCCAACGATCCGCGCCGACTGGCCTCTGTGTGGTCACAGTACGCTGGTGTGCCCATCGGTATCCAGCCTCGCACAGATGGCAAGTTCGACATCATCGTCAACGGTCGCAAGACCAAAGAGGGCATGTCTGCTTCCATGATCACCGACTCGGCCCGCTCCGCCTTCGACCAGACCTACCGCCAACAGAAAAGCGCGGCATCGGCCAAGGTCAACGAGGAGCAGTTCAAAGCCCAGTTGGAAGTCCAGAAGGAAAACGCCAAGCAGTTGGCGCAGATGATCCGCGAGGTGGCCGTGCAGCGAGTGCAGGGCAACACACAACTTGCTGTGGAGCAACTCAAGCAGTTCCGCTACGACGTGAAACCCACGGGTGCCGGGGACGGTACCGTCGTCATCACACCACCGGGGTCTGGAGTGCCATACCTTTTCAACCCAAGTGGGCGTACCATTGAGGTTGATGGCGTTAAGATTACATCCAACGCAGCATACCCAATTTCTGGCCTGCCGTCTTACGGTGGTGTCAAACCATGATGAGGTAATTCAATGGCTACAGCAGGACTTTCCTTCGCCAATCCGTTTCTTGACAAAGTGAGCGTAGGCGAGGAGCCGAATCCGTATGCGCCATTCAACCCCACCTCGGACATCGGGATGGGGGGCCTTGGCCCTTCGGCTGCTGACATGGCCGTCATGGGTGAGACGCTGTCCAAGCAAAGCCAGTTCACCATGCCCGCGATGCGGCAACCTCCGTCCATCGCGTTCAGCCCCACCAGCAAAGAGTTCTTCGTCAACGGGGTCACGTTCCGTGCCGACGACGCTTCTAGGGCGCTGCAATCTGAGCAGTACCTGACCGGGCCGGGTACGGGTTTACCCCAAGGTGGTGACTGGGTGCCGCTTGATGCGCAAGCATACGGGCAGTACCTGCAATCCATCCGCGAACCCAGCCTTGGCCGACTGGCATCCAAGTCCTTCGGGCGTGGTGTTGACCAGTTGCAGATGTTGGCAGGCCGTGGCCTCCAACTGGCCGGGGCCGAAGAACTGGGTGGCCGCATCGTCGAGCAGCAAGGAACTGAACTCGCCCGCACCGCCCCCTACGAACGCCAGTTCACAGACATCGAGTCGGGCCGTGATGCCGTCGAGTGGTTCGTAGCCAACTTCGCCCAGCAAGGGCCGAACATGATCGAGTCGATTGCCACGGCTGGTCTGGGCTTTCTCGCAGGCACTGCCGCTGGTGGCCCCTTGGCTGGTGCCGGTGGCGCGATGGCTGGTCTGATGGGCAAGACTGCGTTCAAGGAAGCTGTGATTGCTGCGGCCACAAAGCGGGCCGCTGGCGAGGCGCTCAACGCTGCCGAGAACAAGTTGCTGCGTGAGGCTGCGGGTCTGGCAGGTGCAGTTGCTACGACATACGGCCAGAATCTTGCCACGGGTGCGGCTGACATCTATGGTGAACTGCGCGAACAAGGCGCTAATGCTGACGACGTGGATGCCCGCATGAAGGCGCTGGCCGGGTCGATCCCCTACGCCGCGCTGGATACGCTGCCTGAGTTCTTGCTGGCCTCTCGCCTGTTTGGCGGTGGCTTGGGCCGCGCTGCGCTGCCTGCCGGGGCGACTCGCACCCAGCGGGCCGGTGAATTGCTCAAGCGTGGCGCGATAGGTTTCGGTGTGGGCGGTACGCTCGAAGGCTCCACGGAGTCTGGACAAGAAGCCCTGCTGCTGGGTATCTCCGGCCAAGACCTCTCGTCGCCCGAGGGCGTCAACCGCCTGATCAACTCGTTTGCCGCTGGCTTTGGTATCGGTGGCCCACTGGGCGCTGCGGCCAACTTGCGCAGCCGCCAGCCTGAGAACTTGCTGAATCCAGCGCAGCCCTCTGAGCAGACTCCGGGCCGTGAACTGATGGTGCCCCCAAGCCAGCAACCCCCCGGCGCTGGCCCTGCGGCTGGCCCCGGTACCGCCGTGGCTCCGTTCTTCACTCCGGTCACTCCGATGGGCGCGGCCCCCGGTGCGCCTTTGCAGATCGGTGGCCCTGCCCCCACTGCTCCGCTGGGACTCCCCGGCCCGGTCGCTCCTGTCACCCCCGTCGGTGGCCCAGTCATCATGGCTGGCATGGGGCCGGATGCTGCGTCTGTCACCCGCCAAGACTTGCTGCTGCGCCAGCAGGGCAACGTACCGCCCGGTGCCGCGCCGGGTAGCCAAGGTGTGCTGGACATCTTCGGTGGCACTATCCCCGCTCAGGAACTGGCCGCACGGATGCAGCCACAGCAACCCCTGCCCGGACTGCCCGCCCCAACGCCAGCCGTGCAGCCTGACCCCCGCCAAGGTGCGCTCCAGTTCGCTGGCCCAGCGCCCGTTGCACCTGCCAACACGCAGATGCAAAACCAGTTGCAGATGATCCAAGACCGCATCCGCCGCCAGCGTGAGTTCGAGGCGGCGCAGGCCCAGCAGGCGGCACTCATCCAACAACAAACTGATGCGCTTGCACAGCAGAGCGCAAACGCCCGTGACCTGTATGACATGCAGCAGGCACAGCAAGCTGCTGCCGTGCAGCCGACGATGCCCATGCGCCAAGCTGGCCCGACCCA
>JBFZFE010000136.1:0-3235 GCA_041306525.1 Verrucomicrobiota bacterium
AATCGCTGTAGTAGGACTGAAAGGCGTTGTAGAGGCTTTGGACTTCGACGCGGGCGCGCTGGAACTCGGTTAGGCGCCGGGCCTTGGCAATGCCGGCCAGCAACAACCCCATCAGCAACGCGATGATCGCCACCACCAGCAACAGTTCGACCAGGGTGAAGGCGGCGGCGGCGCGGCCGGCGAGGATGGAAGATGAAGGATGGTGGATGGTGGATGGAGGGATGGTGGAATGGAGGGATGGAGGATGGAAAATGAAACCACCGCGCTGTTGTGCCTGAGCGTGCACTCGCTGTTGTGGCCGGTTTGCCGCACACGACAGCGGCGTTTGCCACGGGAGTACGGCGTGTGGCGTCTCGCAGACTCGGCTGCGCTGCGCTTCGGCTCCTGACCGTGCCACGCCGTCGGCACCGCAGGTGTCCCCGGGAGACCTGTCGGTCGGGCCGGACGGCGCGGTCGGAGACCGGCGCCGAACAGTGCCGATGAGGGTGAAGGCGGCGGGTCGCTGGGCGATGGGACGGGACAGGTTCATCAGTAACTCTTGATATTGTCGCGGTTCAGGGCCGAGGACTCGCCGGCCAGGTCGTTGGTGCCGTCCGGGCCGTTGGACCAGACGACAAACGGCAGGTTCAGCACGGCATTGCTGGCAAACGGATTGGTGACCGTGTTGCTGAGCAGATTGCCCACCATCAGCCGGTAGGGCCGGCCCCAGGGATCGGCAATGATGCCCAGCCGGATCTTGCCCCAATAGTTGGTGTCGCCAGGGGCAAACACCATCTCCTTCTCGCTCGGGTCCAGGTAGACCCGACCGCGAAAGTTGTAAGACCGGGCGCCCGTCCAATCCGCAAGTTGACCGCCGGGGATCCAATAATTATACCCGCCCGCGATCAGCCAGGTGAAATCGTTCGTCAACGGCCGCCCGTCCGCCGGCGTCGTGTTCCACGGATACCGGCCGTAGTCGCTCTCCATGGCGCGGAAGGCGGCGGCGATATCCTGGACACCGCGTTGCGCCTTGTGGATCTTGGCCCGCTCCCGCATCTTGCCCAGGGCCGGCAACAGCAGCGCCGCCAGGATCCCGATGATGGCGATGACCACCAACAACTCGATCAGCGTGAAGGCGCGCGTACCGGCCGTTGGACGGGCAGTGTTCATCGGCCGATCTGCTCCCCGCCAAGACCGGCTGTACCAGCCCAAATGTCATCGGCATCGGGCCCTTCATTCTGACCATGGTCGCCGTTTGGCCCGGCCGAGGCCACGAAGTAACCGCCGCGTTGTTCGACGGGACTAGTACCCATATAGTACTTGTAATTGTTGCCCCACGGATCCTTGTAATAGCGCAGAATGAGGGGAACCGGTGTACCAGGGGTTGCTTGTTTATAGACCGGAATGGTGCCCAGCCGGTCCTTGGGCCAGCCGCTGATGTAGGCCCGGCGGTCCCGCCGGTAGGTGCAGTCCTCGTCCAAATACAGCCACAAAGTGGGCCCGCCCCCTGCGTCGGTGTGTGGTTCGGTCCAGGTCAAACCCATTTCGACCTCGAAATCGCGCGTATAGAAACCGACAGCCGGGTAACTGCCGTGGTCGGTGTAGTATCGTTCCAGGGCCATGGACAGACGGGCGATGTCGGCCTTGGCCTGCTGGATCTTGCCGCGTTCCTGCAACACCCGGCCCGCCTTGAACACGATGCCGGCCAGGATCACGATCACCAACATCACCACCAGCAACTCGAGCAAGGTGAAGGCGGCGGAGCGGCCGGCAAAGATGGAGGATGGTGGATGGTGGATGGAGGAATGGAAAGAAGAGCGCGGAGCGCGTTGTTGTAGTCGCCCCGCTCTGCCGGGGCGCGCGTTGAACGGGGAACACGGCGACAGAGCGCCGTGGCGGCAACGACTGAAGCGAGTCATGAGGTTGTTCATTTTGGCAACCAGAAATTGGTCAGGTTCGCCGGCACACCGGGATCAATGTCCTGCGGCTTGAACGCCTCGACCCGGCCACTGTCGAACAGGACATTGAGCCGATTGTTGTGCCGCGCAAAACTGTACTGGCCGGCGGCGTTGGTCCATTGCGACCACGATTCCTGGATGACCAGGTTGGTACTTTGTCGGGCCTCGCGGATGACGCAGTCGGGCTTGGGATACTCCAGCAACAGGATCGTGTCGGAATTGCGCGGCCAGTACCAGCGACCTGAGGTACCGATAGAACCTTGGGTCACCGCCCGCAGGTTCAGGCCGTAACTGGTGCGCAGCAACGGGACGACGACCGGCCCGCCCCCGCGCGTGAAGTCAGTGGCCAGCACGTTGCCCCGGCTGTCGCGCAAATCATACCGGTACCCGCTGCCCCGGTCGGGTATGCCCACGGAGGCGTACGTCGTGCCATACGGCAGCGTTGTCGGCCACTGCTGGCCGCCGCCGAGGTTGACGTTGGTGCCGCTGATCTGGAATCCAACGATGCCGGCGTTGGCGAAACCCGCGTCACCCCAGCCAACACTGTAGAGCCGCACGGAACCATACTGGAAGATGTTGTTGATCGGACCGTAGTCGCAGAGAACCAAGTTGCTAGCGACGCCATCGTAGGAGGCAAACGCGTGCAAGGCTGTGAACGTACTATCGTTAGGGTACCGGATCGAGGGCCCGCCGAACTCCTGGAGTCCGCGTGTGTACTGGTAGGTCCACTGGTTGGTCGGATGGTTGGCATACAGGTCCACCATCGCCTCGGCCACGCTCGCTGCCGGCGTCTTGTCCTCGGGACAGACAAACGCCGTGCGGTCGCCCTTGAGCGCGTGCAACCACATCACCGGCCAGCCGATCATCCGTTCGTGGCGCTGGAACGACTCGTCGCCGCCCTCCCCATTGGCGATTGCGGAATAAGCGACGTGGAGTTGGTGCAGGTTATTGACGCACTTGACGGCCCGCGCCCGCGCCCGCACCCGCCCCAAGGCCGGCAACAACAGCGCCATCAGAATGCCGATGATCGCCACCACGATCAGCAGCTCGATCAATGTGAAACTATGGAGGCGCCGTTTCATGACTACCAACTCCTGATGTCGTCCCTGATATTATTAGTGTCCGGTCCCGTCGACCAGACGATGCAACCGGCTTTGACCGCGCCGTTGGGACCGGGGACCGTCGGGGGATAATCGGTGGCGAACCGGATCTGGTACAGGCTCCCCCACGGGTCGAGCAGGTTGCCGGTGCTGTCCAACCGTTTCGGGGCGATTTCCATGTACTGAACTTTCTGGCTA
>JBFZFE010000137.1:0-20329 GCA_041306525.1 Verrucomicrobiota bacterium
GAACCGCGCAGTTGTTCTGGGGCGGACTGCCGATGGGGTACGACTTAGAGGCGGTGTTGCGCGACAAAACCGAACTCGATCGCGCCCCCACGAAGTTCGAGCCCGAGAAGGCGGATGAGACTTTGTTGTTCAAGTTGCCGCGCGGCGTGCGCGCCATGGTGCGGGCATCGCGGACGATGAAGCGGCTGCGTCCGCAGGCAAAAGAGCGGTTCGAGAAACAGGCCTTACCGGGCTATCGCGAATACGTGCGGGCGAAGCGGGCGCAGGATCTGTCGCAGTTGAGCGTGGCGGAGTTGCTGGCCGAACTGCGGGCCCGTTGCGGGCACGTGCTGAACGAGTTTGGCAGGGAATCGTTGATGCCGCCATTCTTCGCGGGGCAGGCGCTGGGGTTGCTGGAGGCGGCGCTCGTGCGGCTGATGGGCGAGGAGGAAGGTTCCCGGTACACGAAACTGCTGACGATGGGGCTCGACCACGACACCACGTACGAGCAGAACCTGATGCTGTCGCATGTCGCACTTGGCAAGGCGACGATGGCGGGGTTCGTCGAGGCGTATGGTCACCGGTCCACCAACGAGATGGAGTTGTCGGAGCCGCGCTGGCGCGAGGACCAAAGCTTCCTGAACCAAATGGTCGAGCAAATGCGCGCGGGCGGTCGGTCATTGGAGGAAGTGCATCGCGACAACGTCCGCAAGAGCGAGGAAGCGCTCCGCGAGTTGCCCGGCAAGCTGGCGGAATGGGGCGGCAGTGCGTTTCGTGAAGAGATTGAGGCGCATCTGCGGCTCGCCCGGTCACTCCTGCCGTACCGGGAAGCCGGTAAGCATTACCTCATGATGGGATACGAGTTGATCCGCCTCGTGATCCTCGAACTGGCGCGCCGCACCAAGCTCGACGGCGATATTTTCTATCTGCGCCTGCACGAACTCGATGGCTGGGAGACGAAGCAGGACGAGCTCAAAGCTGTCATCGCGCGGCGTAAAATTCGCTGGAAATCGGTCCAACGGCTCGACCTGCCGGACGTCATCGACTCCAACCACCTCGACAAACTCGGCTTACCACCCGAAGTCGCCGATGGGGCGGAGTTGAAGGGCGACGCCGTGGCGGCGGGCGTCGCAACCGGCGTGGCGCGCATCGTCCTCAACCCGCGCGAAGCCGGTAACCTCGGGCGCGATTACGTGCTGGTCTGTCCGAGCACCGATCCTGGCTGGACCCCGCTGTTCGTCAATGCCCGCGCCCTGATCGTCGAGCGCGGCGGTATCCTCTCGCACGGCGCGATTGTTGCCCGCGACTTCGGCATCCCGGCGGTGGTCTGCCCGAGTGCGACGACGTTGCTCAAGGACGGCGAGCAGATTCGCGTGGACGGCAACCAGGGCAAGATTGCGAGGTTGAGCGCATGATGGACGCCATCAACAACTTCATCCTCCGCATCGCCGACCCGTTGCTGAACTGGCTGTTGCTGTTGCCAAGCGACCTGGCGCTGATCACGTTGGCGATTGGTTCCTCGGCTGTGTTGGCGATTGTGCGCAAGTGGACGACCAATCAGGACTTGCTCAACCGTTGCGTCGCCGACAAACAGCGACTCAAGATTTTGATGAAAGAGGCGAAAGCCAGTGGTGACAAAGCGGCGCTGCAACGTTACCGGACTTCGCTAGGATTGGTCGGCTTGAAACAGTTCGGCCAGGAAGGCAAACCGCTGCTGGTCGCCATTGTTCCCCTCGCGATCCTCGCGACATGGGCTTTTCATCGTCTCGAATTTCATCCGCCAAAAGCCGGTGAGGCGGTTGAGGTCGTCGCGCACTTCCCGGCTTCCGCCGCCGGCAAGCTGGTGCACATCGTGCCGGTAGGCGAAGTGGAGAACGGCTGGATTCGCGAGATCGCGGCCAACGGCGAAGCGCACTGGCGGGTGAGGTTGCCGGCTGACGCCTCGCAATTGCAGTTCCGCTACGGGGATGCCACCTACGTGCATCCGGTCAGCGTGGGCCAGACAACGTACTTGCCGGCGCTGCTCTTCCACGATGCAAAACTGGATGGCACAGAAGTCCGGCTGCGGCCGGTCAAGCTGTTTGGCATTGTTCCCGGCATTCCGCAAATCGGGCTCGCCGCTTGGATGATCGGATATCTCCTGATCGTCATTCCGTTTGTGCCGTTGCTCAAGCGACTGCTGCGCATCCGTTGAAATGCTGCTGCTGCCGTAGTATGGGCTGCCATGCCGGATGCCCATCCACTGGTCAAACCCACTTTCCGCGTCGCACTGCGGTTCTGGCTGAAACTGGGCTTCATCAGTTTCGGCGGACCGACCGGACAGATTGCGATCCTGCACACCGAAGTGGTCGAGCGGCGACGCTGGATGACGGAAGAGCGGTTTCTGCATGCGTTGAACTTCTGCATGTTGCTCCCCGGGCCCGAGGCGCAACAATTGGCGACTTACATCGGCTGGTGGCTGCACGGGACCAAGGGCGGAGTCGTGGCGGGCGCACTGTTTGTGATCCCGTCGGTTTTCATCTTGTTGACGCTTTCCTGGGTCTATGCCGCAAAAGGCAACCTGCCATGGGTGGCTGCCATTTTCTGGGGATTGAAGCCTGCCGTGCTGGCGATTGTGGCCTTCGCGGTGGTGCGGATCGGGCAGAAGGCGCTCAAAACACGCGGCAAATGGGCTCTGGCGGGGGCTGCGTTTGTGGCGATCTATTTTGGCCAAGTGCCGTTTCCGTTCATCATTTTGGCGGCGGCGCTCATCGGCCTGAGCAGCGGCGCGAAGAGCCCAACCCCGGCCCGGACGTGCGGTGAGCCGATATCTTTGCGCCGGGCCGCCCGGCTGGTTGCGGTTTGCCTGACGCTTTGGTGGGGGCCGGTGATCTTGCTCGGGTGGTGGCAGGGCTGGGACAGCGTGTTCGTGAAACAGGGAGTCTTCTTCAGCAAGGCGGCGCTGGTGACGTTTGGCGGCGCGTATGCGGTGTTGCCCTACGTGGCGCAGGCCGCGGTCGAGCAGTACGGCTGGTTGAGCGCGACGCAGATGATGGATGGATTGGCGCTGGCGGAGACAACGCCGGGACCGTTGATCATGGTGCTGCAATTCGTCGGGTTCATGGGCGGCTGGCAACACGCCCCGGCGGGGATGCCGGTCGGGTTGGCGGCGGTGATCGGGGCGTTGGTGACGACTTGGGTGACGTTCACGCCCTGTTTCCTCTGGATTTTGCTGGGTGCGCCCTTTGTCGAACGACTCTACGGCAACCCGCGGCTGAACGCGGCCTTGTCCGCGGTGACGGCGGCGGTTCTGGGCGTAATCCTGAACCTGGCGGTCTGGTTCGCGGTGCAGACGTTGTGGCCCGGGCGCGAGCGCATCGAGTGGCTGGGCCTGCTGATGACGGCGGTGGCCTTGTGGGGGCTGTGGCATTGGCGCTGGGGCGTCGTGCCGGTCGTGTTGGTCAGCGGAGCATTGGGATTGCTGGTTCATCTCCTCGCGCGGTAGGTTGGGCCGCTACTTCTGGGGTTTTGCGGGTATTGAGGAGACATGAGACACGCCATCGCCGCTGCTGTTTTATCTCTTGTGCTGGCGCCGGCCAGCTTCGCCGCCATGGGTTACCGTGGCGACGGCACATGCGTCACCAAAGGAGGCGAGTTCGGCACCAACGTGCTTTGGCGAACAGCGCTGCCGAACTGGAATCTGGCTTCTCCGGTAACAGCCAAAGACCGGGTGTTCGTGATGTCGGAGCCCGACCGCGATCATGACTTCCCGGTTTTGCTTTGCATCAGCGCCAAGGACGGCAAGGTGCTCTGGCAACGGGAGATTGAGCACGATGTCGACCAAGTCGTCCGCCAAGCCTGGCGCGAGCACTTGGTGGCGTTGCGCAATTTGAACTGGAGTCGTGACATCTACAGCTCCAGCACCAACAAGGAAGAGGCCGTCGCAGTGATTGCTGCCAAAGGTTGCGGCCTCAACGACAAAGGTGCTGTCACGTGGAAAACAAGCGACCCGAACAACAAGCGCGGTGACCGGGTTGACGTCATGCTGGCGCGGACCTTCAACAAGGGCGGCCTCTACTTCGATGTCTGGCACTTGGGCGGCTTGCACCGGATCGGCTACGCGTACCCGACGCCAGTCACCGACGGCGAACGGGTGTATGTCGCTACCGGGCTGCACTCTTTTGCTTGCTACGATCTCGACGGCAATCTCGTCTGGAAAGCGCGCTCGGTCGGGCAGGGGAGTTCGCAGGCGGGCTATGGCGGCGACGACTTCTGCAAGAACGCGCGTTCGCCGCTGCTCTACAAAAACCTTTTCATCAGTGATGTCGGCAACCTTGTGCGCGCCTTTGACAAGCAAACCGGCCAGCTGCTCTGGTCGCACAAACATACCGGTCACGAGATTGTGTCGCCCGTTGTCATGACGGTCGGCGGACAAGACCTGCTGCTGACCGCGTCAGTGACCGCGTTTGAGTTGCCGGGTGGGAAAAAGGTGGCTGTCGAGGGTTGGAGCAACCATGGCGGGACGATGTTGGTGAAATCGGATGAACGCGACGTGGTCTTCTTCACCGGCGGTGGCGAACACGGGGGCTGGGAGCACAAGGGCTATCCGCCCTGCACAACGCCGCCACCCGCGGCGGTGAAATTCAGCCGGGAAGGCGAGAAGCTGGTCGCGAAGGTGTTGTGGTCGGGGATTGACGGCAAAGGAGCTGGGTCGCACGCCGGCTTGGTTTATCTGAACGGCAAACTCTATCATCCGGGAGGCGTCATCCTGGCGGCGGATACCGGCAAGGTGTTGGCTGGCAAGCACCGTGACCGGAACAACCGGGCCACACCGTCCACCAAACATCTGCTCTGGATTGTCGGCGAGCGCCTTCATGGCGTGAATGAGGAAAAAGGCACGGGGCTCTACGAGGTCTACGATTTGAACGGAAAGAAACTGGCCAGTTCCACCTTGCCGCTCTCCCCCGTCGAGGGCGAACGCCAGGAGCGGATCATCGAAGCCGTCGCCGGCAAGAGCTGGGGTTTCAGTTACGGCTGCCCATTCATCGTGGCAGGGGACCGGCTCTATATCCGCTCGCACAGCGAGCTGATCTGCATCGGCGCGCCGTAGTTACCGGCTTCGGCGCTTTCCACGCTTCGCTTGTTTGACTATACTGCGGCCATGCAACGGGCCGAAATCTTGGCGCTGGCGCAACGTGTGTTGACGTTGCCCACCGCGCCGTATCACGAGCATCTGGTGCGGGACAGCGTGACCACGCATCTCACCGGGCTCGGTTTGCCGGTGGAACGGGACGCCGCGGGCAATGTCATCGCCCGGTATTGCCCGGACGCGGCGGCCAAGCTGCCGCCGCTGGTCTTCGTTGCCCACATGGATCATCCCGGGTTCGAAGCGTTGGGCGAGGGCAGGGCGCAATTTCTGGGCAATGTTGTTCCCGAGATGTTTGCGAAGGGCGCCGGGGTGCAGTTCTTCACCGGCAAGGGTGTGGTGCGCACGCGGCTGGCTCGGCAGCCGAAGGTCGTCGAGCCCAGGGCGCCGGTAACGGTTGAACTCACCGGTGCAGCGGAAGTCCAGGCCGGCGATGTCGGGATGTGGGATTTCCCGTTGTGTCGCGTTCAAGGTGACCGGCTGCGGGCCGTGGCAATTGACGATGTGCTGAGCGTGGCGGCCTTGCTCGCCACGATGTCCAACATCGTCAAAGCGAAGCGGGGCACCCATGTCTGGGCCATTTTCACGCGGGCTGAGGAGGTCGGGTTTTTCGGGGCGATCGCGGTGGCGCGGAGCGGATTGATTCCGCCCGATGCACTGGTGGTCTCGCTGGAGATGAGCAAACAACGACCATGGGCGCGCATCGGCAACGGGCCGGTGATTCGTCTGGGTGACCGAATGACGCTGTTCGATCCGTTGGCGTCCCTGTTCTTGCAGGAAACAGCGCAGGAGGCCGCCATCGGGGCGCAACGCGCGGTGATGGACGGCGGAGTTTGTGAAGCAACCGCATTTGCCGGGTTCGGTTACCGGGTCGGCGGCCTTTGTCTGCCGCTGGGCAACTACCACAACATCGGGCCCGGGCGGCGCGCCGCGCCTGAGTATGTCAGTGTGACGGATCTGCTGGGCTTGGTGGCATTGATGACGGCGACGGCCATGAACTGGCGGCGGTTTGGTGGGACGTCAAACCGTTTGCGCCGGCGCGTGCAACGGATTTACCGGAGCGCACCCAGGAAGTTGGCGGATTCATGAGGCACTGGCGGTCCATCACCTTGTTCTTGTTGCTGGCCGGCTGCGCTTTCGCGCAGGTGGTCGAGACGAATGCTCCTGTCGTGGCGCCCGAGCAGGTGGCGAAGAGGGAGTACGAGCTGGGGGTAACGTTCCTGAACAACGGCCAGTATGCTGGCGCCATCGAGGCGTTCCAGCGGGCGGCATTGTTGCAGCCGGAGTTTGCCGACGCGCATGCGCAGTGGGGTGCAGCCTTGCTCCAGATTGGCCGGCTCAGCCCCACCGCCCAGCAACAACTGGAGGCCTACCGGGTCGCCGCCGAGAAGCTGGCCAAGGCGACCGGTTTGCGGCCACGGGACAAGGGTTTTCTGATGCGCTGGGCGGAAGCGTTGGTGCTGATTGGGGATTTGCCGGTCGAGGCGCGGGTGAAACTGGGCTGTTACCAGGGCGCGGCCGAGAAGTACCGGCTGGTGACAGAACTGGCGCCGCAGGAGCCCGAGGCATTCATCCAGTGGGGAGCGTTGCTGACCAGCAAGCTGCCGCAGTTTGCCGTGGACGACAAAGCGCGCGTGCAATTGCACCAGAGCGCCGTGGAATTGCTGGTCAAAGCCGTGGAGCGCGCCAAGTTTAGTGCCGAGAAGGGACCGGCCTACGTGATATTGGGGACCGCCTTGGCGCGGCAGGGCCGCTACGCGACCGACCTGAACGAGAAGAAGAAGCTGCTGCGTGAGTCGGTTGAGAACTTTGAACGCGCCGCCCGCGCGGTGCCGAACACGGCCTCGACCTATGCGTTGTGGGGCGCGGCCATACTGGAGCTTGGGAAACTGACGCGGTTGCGGACAGATTACCGGGACGCGGCAAGTCATCTCAGCACGAGCTTGGCGCTCAATCCCGGTGACCCCGCCACGTTGTACACGTTGGCGTGTGCGTATGCGCTGATGGACAGCACCGCCTTGGCGATCACGACCTTGCGCGATTGTTTTGAGAAGGACCTGTCTGGCACCTACCGCGGCACCGCGCCGCGTGAACCGGACTTGGCCGGTCTGCGGGGCAGTGCGGACTTCGAGGAACTGTTTGCGACCAAAGCCAAGCCGGCAACCTCCCTCTTCAACCCCCCGCTGCGCAATGCCCCGCGGTGAGGAAATCGGCGCTTGACCCTGGCGTCGGGCAGCCCTAGAAGTCCGCATCAGGAGAGATTATGAAGCTGAACGTCATCCTTTGGGCGGTTCTGTCCATTGTTTTTGCGGGGGAATTGCACGCCGGTGAGAACCTGCGGACGGGCAGAGGCACGCTGGTCTATGCCGGTTCGATCACGTACGTGGACGTCACGAACCGGGTGCTCTCCGTCGCGGGTAGCGACCGGTTCCGCAATCGGACGGGCATTTTGATGGGGGAGAATCCCGGGGGCGCCAAGCAAAGCACGAAGAAGTACGAAGGTTCGCAATCCGTCTCCTCGTATGCGTTGGAGTCCGGTCCGCGCGACTTCAGCATCCCGATGCTCTGTCACATTATCTCCTTGCTGGAAAAGGAGGCCAAGAAACTGCGTTTGGATGAGTTGACGGTCGGTTTGCCCGTGGAGATTGAATACATAAAGTCTGCCGGCGACGGCTGGCGCGCCACCGCCATTGTGCTCCGGCAGCCCATTCCGGACCCAAGACTGATCAAGAAGTAGTCAGCGGAGCCCCTTGTGAAAGGTCTTCGCTCCCGTCTTCTGGCCTTTCTCCACCGTCATCAAGTGTTGACGCTGGCGGTGACAACCGCCCCGGCACAGCCGCACGCCGCCGCGTTGTTCTACGCCGTTGATGAGCAGCTTCGATTCTACGTCGTCACTGATCCCGAGACAGCACACGGCCAGGCAATGGCAGCCGGTAAGCTGCTGGCCGGTACCATCCAGGCCGACCAGCAACAATGGCACCAAGTCCAAGGCGTCCAGTTCCATGCCCGCTGTGAACAGCTCAGCAGTCGGGCGCGGCGCAAAGGTTGGGATCTGTATACCGTGCGCTTTCCTTTTCTGCTGACCAACCCTGTTTTGACCTCGGCCCTGGCCAAGACAGCGCTCTGGCGGATCACGCCGGATTGGATCAGGCTGGTGGACAACCGGCTGGGCTTTGGCCACAAGGAGGAATGGCGGCGTCACCGGCGTCAGCCGGTGCTGTCAGAAGTCAAAGACCAGCCGCAGGTTCAGTGAACCGAATGTATCCATGCCTTGTTGCGTTTTGAATTCATGGGTGCGCCGGACACGCGTGTAGCTGAACTCCAGATGTCGAAATGCGTGGAACGCAAAACCCCAAGACCAGTCTCCCACGAACCATTCCTTGTCGGCGCGCAGGCTGTCGTTGAAGGTGTTGCCGTCCAGGAAAATGTTGCGCCCCACCGCCCGGCCGGCAACCCCCGTGAACAGATAGAAACCAAAGGGATGGGGCGTGTGAGGCAGGGCGGAGTAGTCGGTCGCGGCCGAGTCAATCAGTTGCGGGCCAAAATCAGCCGGCAAGTTCCAGCCGAGACGGACGATGCCGCCGGCGGTGGCGTGCGTGCGGATATTGCCAACACTGGCCCCGATATTCGGGATAAAGTCCAAATGCTTCGCCAAGCGGGGTGAGGGCGTGAGGCGCCAATGCCGGGCATATTTCAGCTCGACGCCCAACTCGGTATCAAGCTGGTTGCCCCAGCCCAGCGGGACATAGTTGGGATCCTGGTACTGGTGAACCGTGCTCTGGGCTTTGTCGGCCAGTGATTCGGGACCGACGACACCGATGTTGATTTCCCAGCTCTCCAGGACGGGAGTCCGCCGCCACGTGGTGCCGAGGCGCTGAAAATTCAGCCCGGTAAAGAGCCACCCCGCATAAGGCCGGTCGTTGACGAGGGGTTCGGAGTCGAGGATGTCGGCAGGGGTGTAGATGGTCTGGCCCAACACGATCCAGCCGAACTGTGACTCATTGACCTGCAAGGCGCATGCCGGCAACCAGCGGTTCATCGTGGCAGCGGCGTTGGTGAAGTAGGTCTCATTGGCCACCAGCGAGATGCGCAACCCCTGCGTGTAATGCCGGTCCTGATGTTTCCCAAAGGGGTTGCTGAACAGGTCGTTTTCTTCGGTGACGGACAGGAAAGTTCCCCCGGGCTGGCCGGCCTGTAATGAGCCCGCCAACAACAACGCTGTCAATGTGATGAAATGCCTCCGTTTCATGTCAGAATCGCGCGCAGTCTAGCCAAGCCACTTCATCGCGCAACCCAAAAACAGGAGTGCGCAGTCTGCGATTGCTCAAAACCATCGGCTTCGGTACTCTCCGAAGACCTCGCCCGTGATTTCACGATCCAGTACACGAACCGCCAGTTTGACCGGATGTTCGGCTATGACACCGGCGAGTTGATCGGGCGTCACATGGATGTGCGCAACGGCGATGCCGAGCCCTCTGCCGAAGTGATCCGTTCCCGGCTCACGCAAGCAATCCGCGCATCTGGCCCCGACGGGTCCATTCGCTGGATTCGGGATCGCGGCTTCCCGATCCGCAACCCAGCCGGGCAGGTGTATCGCATGGCCGGTATTGCCGAGGACATCACGCTCGCCAAACAACTCGATGAACAGATCCTCCTCGCCACCCACCACGAGCAGAACCGCATCGGCCGCGAACTGCACGACGGTGTCTGCCAGTTGCTCATTGGCGCAGAGCTATCCACGGGTGTGCTGCAGCAACGCCTCGGCAGGCGCAAGTTGACGGAGACCTTGGATGCCCAGCATTTGCAGGCTGTCTTTACCGGATCGCGCAAGAGGCGGTTCACAATGCCGCCCGCCATGCCAAAGCCAAACACATCCACATCAAACTCTCGCAGCAGAAGGGATTGGTGACGCTGGTCATCGCCGATGATGGCTGCGGGTTCAAGAAGGCTTCGCGCCACCAAAAGCCCGGCTTGGGGCTGCAAATCATGGAGCACCGCGCCCGGATGGTTGGCGCGAATCTCCATATTGAGTCAGGCGCCGCCGGGGGCACCGTGGTCACCTGCACGTATCCAAATCGCCGACAACCAGCGTCGCGACGCTCGTGACCGGCTACAGCTTGGGGGCGGCGGAGTGCAGCTGGAATGAAACGTAATGGGTGATCTTCCCGTTATCGTCACAGATCGGGCTGATATTCCACGAGGCCTGGTAGGCAGTGCCGTCCTTGCGGTAATTGATTGTCTGGCCGGTAAAGGGTTCCCCGTTCTTCAGACGCTCGGCAAGTTTCTTGAGCAACTCGGCATCGGTGCGCGGGCCCTGCAGCAGACGCGGCGTCTGGCCGAGGAGTTCCTTCTCGGAGTAACCGGTGCTGATGCAAAAAGCGCGGTTGGCAAACACAATGCGCGGCCCTGGTCGCCGCAGTGTGCCCTCGGTGATGATAATCGGGATGTTCGCCGTTTTGAGGGCGCGCTCCATGGCGGCGAGCAGGTTCATGTAACTGGCCAGCTTCTCGGTGCGGTTCATGCCGCGGACTATAGCAGCGTTCCACGCGTTGACCAGTCTGTGCACGGAGCTGTGCTATTCTGATTCGACATGCCACTGCCCCTCATCCTGCTCACCGGTGCCACCGGCTATGTTGGCGGCCGCTTGCTGCGTCGGCTCCAGGAACAAGGCTGCCGGGTGCGTTGCCTGGCCCGGCACCCCGAGTTCCTGCGTGCGCGCATCGGCCCCCAGACCGAACTGGCCCGTGGCGACGTTCTCGATGTCGCCTCCCTGCGGGCTGCGTTCCAGGGTGTGGACATCGCTTATTACCTCGTGCACTCGATGGGTTCCGCCGGTAATTTCGAAGAACAGGACCGGTTGGCGGCGCAACATTTCGCGACGACCGCGCGCGACGCGGGCGTGCGTCGGTTGGTCTACTTGGGCGGGTTGGGGGAGGACGTCGATGCACTCTCCCCGCATTTGCGCAGCCGGCATGAAGTGGGGGAAATCCTGCGCGGTGCCGGCGTGCCGGTGATTGAGTTTCGCGCTTCCATCGTGATCGGCTCCGGCAGCCTTTCGTTCGAGATGGTCCGGTCATTGGTGGAACGCTTGCCCGTCATGGTGACCCAGCGCTGGGTGCGCGTCCTGGCCCAGCCGATTGCGATCAATGACATGCTGGCTTATCTGCTCGCGGCGCGGGAGTTGACGATTTCGGGGTCGGTGATCTTCGAGGTGGGCGGTCCTGACGTGGTCTCCTACGCCGACCTGATGCGCGAGTACGCCCGGCAACGCGGGTTGCGACGCTGGATGATCCCGGTCCCAGTGTTGACGCCGCGTCTGTCGAGTTTGTGGTTGGGGTTGGTGACACCTGTCTACGCGCGGGTGGGACGCAAACTGATCGACAGCATCCGTCATCCCACCATCGTGCACGACCGCGGGGCGCTGACGCGGTTTGACGTGCGCCCCGTCGGCGTGCGGGAGGCGATCGCACAGGCGTTACGGCGCGAGGATCGTGAATTTGTCGAAACCCACTGGGCCGGTGCGATCTCGGCGACCGGCGAACCCCGCCACTGGGGTGGTGTGCGCTTCGGCAACCGGCTCATCGACAGCCGGTCGGTGGAAGTCAACGTGTCCACCACCAAGGCATTTGCCCCGATTCAACGCCTGGGCGGCGCGACAGGTTGGTATTACGGCAATCTGCTGTGGCGGGCGCGTGGCTGGTTGGATCTGCTGGCGGGCGGCGCCGGCTTGCGTCGCGGGCGCCGCCATCCGGAAGAACTGCAGGTCGGCGAGACACTCGATTGCTGGCGTGTGGAAGCGATTGAACCCGGGCGGCGCTTGCGGTTGGTTGCCGAGATGAAGTTACCGGGCCGCGCCTGGCTGGAGTTCGAGGTGCAGCCTGCCGGCAACGGGGCGCGAATCACGCAGACCGCAATCTTCGATCCGCACGGGTTGGCGGGACTGGCCTACTGGTATGCCATCTGGCCCCTGCACCAAATGGTGTTTTCCGGCATGCTCCGCGGCGTGGCCCGGGCCGCCACCCGATAGCAGCAGCGGCTACTTCGTCTCGATCAATTTGCGGAAATCGTCGAACAGGTAACCGGCATCATGGGGACCGGGGCTGGCTTCGGGATGATACTGGACGCTGAAGACTCTGTGCTTCTTGTGGCGCATGCCCTCAACGGTTTTGTCGTTGAGGTTGATGTGTGTCACTTCGACTTCGCCCGGCAGGCTCTTCATGTCCACGGCGAACCCGTGATTCTGGGAGGTGATGCTGACCTTGCCGGTCGGCAGATCCATCACCGGCTGGTTGCCGCCGCGATGACCGAACTTGAGTTTGTACGTGCGTCCGCCAAACGCGAACCCAAGAATCTGGTTGCCGAGGCAGATGCCGAAGATCGGGACCTGCCCAAGCAGTCCGCGCACCGCGCTGTGGGCGTACGGCAACGCTTCGGGATCGCCGGGGCCGTTCGAGAGGAACACACCGCGCGGGTTGTACTTCATCACGTCTTCCGCTGTTGAGGTCGCCGGCACGACTTGGACCTTGAACCCGCGCTGCCGCAGGCGACGCAAAATGTTGTACTTGATGCCGTAATCAATCGCGACAATCGGAATGTCGGCCACCGGTAATTCATCGGCGTAATGCATCTGGCCGTCGGTGCCGCGTTCGATCTTCCAGTTGCGGCTGAGTTTGTCCTCGGGATCCCACGCGAACGGTTTGGGATGCGTGACTTCCTTTACGTAATCGACACCGACGATGCCTTTCCACTCCTTTGCGCGCTGGACCGCTTCCGCGTCGGTGATGTCCTCGGTCGAGACGCAGGATTTCATCGCGCCTTTGACACGCAGGATCTTCGTCAGCGCCCGCGTGTCGATTCCTTCGACGGCCGGGATGCTGTTCTCGGCAAGATAATCCGGCAAGCTCTGGCGGCTGCGCCAGTTGGAGACGACGGGCGACAACTCGCGCACGAGGAACCCGGCCACGTGTGGTTTCCAGCTCTCGACGTCCTCGGGGTTGATCCCGTAGTTGCCGATCTGCGGGTAGGTCATCGCGACGATCTGGCCTTTGTAGGACGGATCCGTGAGGATTTCCTGGTAGCCGGTCATCGAGGTGTTGAACACCGCTTCGCCGCAGGCCGTCGCCCGCGCGCCAAAGCCCGCGCCGCGAAACACGGTGCCGTCTTCGAGTGCAAATACGCCGTTCATTAAAGTTGCCATGCCACTTTCCCGCCGACGATGGTGGTCGTCGCGCGGCCTTTGAGTTCCCAGCCATGAAACGGGCTGTTGCGGGATTTGCTGGCGCTCTGGGTGACGTCGTAGGTCCATTCCAGGGACGGATCGATGATCGTCACGTCGGCGTCGGCGCCGATGCGCAGCGTGCCTTTGTCGAGGCGCAACAGCTGGGCGGGGTTGATGGTTAATTTGGTGATGACTTGTTCGAGGGACAAAACTTTCTGGTGCACCAACGCGAGGGAGAGCGCCAACTCTGTCTCCAGTCCAATGATGCCGAACGGGGCGAGGTCGAACTCGACTTCCTTCTCGTAATTACAATGCGGCGCGTGATCGCTGGCGATGCAGTCGATTGTGCCGTCAGCCAACCCCTCGATGACCGCCTGCCGGTCCGCTTCGGTGCGCAACGGCGGGTTCATCTTGAAGTTGGTGTCGTAGGTCTTGCAGGACTCGTCGGTCAGCGTGAAATGATGCGGGCACGCTTCGGCGCTGATCTTCAGGCCGCGTTTCTTGGCGTCGCGCACGAGCTCGACGCTGCGGGCGCTGGAGAGATGCTGACAATGAATGTGCCAGTCAGCCAACTCGGCGAGCAGGATGTTGCGCGAGACAATGATGTCCTCCGCCGTGGCGGGCCAACCGCGCAGACCGAGCACGGCACTCCAGTAACCTTCATTCATCACTCCGTCGCCGGCGAGTTGATAGCTCTGGCAATGGTCCATGATCGGCAGGTTGAACATGCGGGCGTACTCCACAGCGCGCCGCATCAGTTCGTTGTTCTGCACGCAATGGCCGTCATCGGTGATGGCGACAACCCCGGCGCGCTTGAGTGAACCAATCGGGGCCAGTTCCTCGCCCTTGAGTTCTTTGGTGATGGCACCGGCGGGGAAGACGTTGACGCTGGCGACCTCGGCGGCGCGCTGCTTCACGTAGGCGATGGTGCCGGTATTGTCGGCCGCCGGTGAGGTGTTGGGCATCGCGACGACACTGGTGAAACCACCGCGCGCGGCGCAACGGGTGCCGGTCTCGATGTTTTCCTTGTCGCTGCGACCAGGCTCGCGGAGATGGACGTGAACGTCAATCAAGCCGGGAACGACCACCTTGCCGGCAGCGTTGAGCACCTCGGCGTCCTTGGCAGCGGGGCCGGCAACGATCTTGCCGTCGGCGATGATCAGGTCGCGAACTTCGTCCACCTTGTTGGCGGGATCGAGGACGCGGCCGTTTTGGATCAGAAGCGATTTCATGCGGGGTTGCCTCCCGAGCAGAGATAAAGCACGGCCATGCGGACCGCGAGACCATTGGTGACCTGTTCGAGAATCACGGAGCGGCCGCAATCGGCAATGTCGCTGTCGATCTCGACGCCGCGGTTGATCGGGCCGGGATGCATGATCATCGCGTCGGGTTTGGTGCGGGCGAAGCGTTCCTTGTTCAGCCCGAAAATGGCGGCGTACTCGCCAATGCTCGGGAACATCGTCTGGCGCTGCCGCTCATGTTGAATGCGGAGCAGGTTGATGACATCGGCCTCGCGGATTGCTTCCTCGACGTCATGCACCACCCGGCAGCCGAGCCTCTCGAAGACCCGCGGCACCAACGTGGATGGCCCGGCAAGGGTGACTTCGGCGCCGAGCTTGGTGAGCAGCCAGATGTTGGAGCGGGCGACGCGCGAGTAGAGGATGTCGCCGAGAATGGTGACTTTCAGCCCGGCAATCTTGCCCTTTTTCTCGCGAATCGTGAACGCATCGAGCAATGCCTGCGTCGGGTGCTCATGCGCGCCGTCACCGGCGTTGACGATGCTGGCCTTGAGAAATCGGGAGAGGAAATGTGCCGCGCCCGCCGCGCTGTGGCGGATGACGATGATGTCCGCGCGCAATGCCTGCAAGTTCAGCGCGGTATCCTTCAACGTCTCCCCCTTGACCAAGCTCGATGCGCTCGTGGCGATGTTGACGACGTCCGCCGACAAACGCGTCGCCGCCAGCTCGAAACTTGTGCGCGTGCGGGTGGACGGCTCGATGAAAAGGTTCACCAGCGTCTTGCCGCGCAGCGACGGCACCTTTTTGATGTTGCGTTCGCCAACCTGCTTGAATGCCGCGGCGGTATCGAGAACGTGGTTGATTTCTTCTGCGCTCAGGTCTTGGATGCCGAGCAGGTCCTTGCGTTGCCAGGTGAACTTGGGCTTCTTCATTTCTCGATCACCACCTCGTCCTTGCCGGCGTCCTCAACCAACGAAACCGTCACGCGTTCCTGCCGGGCTGTCGGCACGTTCTTGCCGACGTAATCGGCGCGAATCGGCAGTTCGCGATGTCCGCGATCCACCAGCACCGCCAGTTGGAGACAGGCAGCGCGGCCAAAATCAGAGAGTTCATCCATTGCTGCCCGGATGGAACGGCCGGTGAAGAGCACGTCATCAACCAGCACCACCGTGCGTCCGGTCACATCAAAATCGATTGCCGACGGCCCGACCGCCGGGGGCGTATCACGCAGATCGAGGTCATCGCGATGCATCGTGATGTCGAGTTCGCCGGTCGGCAGTTCACGGCTCAGGATCGCCCCCACCTTGCCGGCCAGGCGGCGGGCGAGGGGAGCGCCGTTGGTGCGGATGCCGACAAAGGCCAGCGTGTCGGTCTGCGGGTTGCGCTCGACGATCTCGTGCGCCATCCGCGCGAGGGCGCGTTCGATGGCGGACGCATCCATGATCAGGTTAACATTCATGACACAAAAAAACTGCCGGCCGCAGGGCGGCGGGCAGCGTTCGAATGTGGTCTGGCTGTTTCATGTGGCTCCTTGCCGGCCTCGCTGGACCGGCTTAAAGGGGCGAAATTGTCTGGTCGTTATTGTTTAGGATCGGCTCGACGAAACGGTCTGGGCCTGGCGGCGGGCATTGCGCCAGTTGGTGCGGTGCTTCACGATCCAATCGAGCAGCGCCCGCTCAAAGCCAATATCATGGCCCGCTTTTTCACTTTCAATCCACTTATGGCGAAGAATCTCTTCCCGCTCTGCCAAGAATTCGCGGTAAAGCGCGGAGTTCATCACCATTTGTTTTGAATCGGCGTTATTGTCCGGCCTGTCGCTCAAGTTTCCTACCCTCTGCGGCCTCCGGGCCGCGCATTGGTGCGGGAATCTACCCGACACATCTGTTGAAATCAACACCGATGTTCCGGGCGAGTGACGCTCACAAATCGTCCGCATTCCGCCGTCACCATTTCGCGCACAATCTCAGCCAGCGCCACGGTTGGCCGCCAGCCTGTCAGACGCGCGATCTTGCCGATGTCCGGTGCTCGCCGCCGCATATCCTCGAATCCTGCGCCGTATGCCTCGTCGTAGGGGATCAACTTCATGCCCGCCCCGTTCGCCGCGGCTTCGTTCACCCGTTGCGCCAGCTCGGCGATGGTGATTTCTTCGGTGCCGCCAATGTTGTAAATCTGCCCGACTGCCGCCGGGCGGTTGGCCAGTTCCACCAGTGCTCGCACCACGTCGTGCACATGACAGAAGCAACGGCTCTGCTGTCCGTCGCCGTACACTGTCAACGTCTCCCGTCGTACCGCCTGCGCGACCAACCGCGGCAGCACCATCCCAAACCGGCCCGTCTGCCGCGGCCCGACCGTGTTGAACAACCGCGCGATCACCACCGGCACCCGTTTCTCCCGCCAGTATGCCATCGCGAGAAATTCGTCCAGCAGCTTTGAACAGGCGTATCCCCAACGCGCAAAACTCGGCGGCCCAATCAAGAGATCGTCATCCTCCCGGAAGCGCGCCTGCACGCTCTTGCCGTACACTTCTGAGGTCGAAGCCAGCAACACGCCCGTGCTCGACCGGCTCGCGGCCGCCAAGACGTTCTCCGTGCCGCGCACATTGTCATCGAGCGTATGCACCGGCTGTCGCACCACCAGTTCCACTCCGACCGCTGCCGCCAGATGAAAAACAAAATCCGCTTCCTGCACCAGCCCCGCCAGCTCTGCCGGCTCGCGCACATCGCCTTCCACAAACCGAAAACGCGCCTGACCAGCCAAGCCGGTCAGGTTGTCGCGTGAGCCAGTGCTCAAGTCATCCATCACCGTCACCACCTTGCCGGCGGCCACCAAGGCCTCCGCCAAATGCGAGCCAATGAACCCGGCCCCGCCCGTAATGAGGATTCGTTGCATGGCCGCCACATTAGCGGCGCGGACGCCGAAAAACGATGTCTTCTTGCCGGCGTGCACCGCTCTGCTATGGTCGGCACCATCAACCATGAGCCGCCAACGCATTTACTCAGATAAACTTTGGTCCGAAGCCAGCCGCCTGTTGCCGGGCGGAGTCAACTCCCCCGTGCGTGCCTTTCGCGGCGTCGGCGGCACGCCCTTCTTCACGCAATGCGCGAAGGGCTCCCGGCTCTGGGACGTGGACGGCAACGAGTACATTGATTACGTCGGTTCCTGGGGACCAATGATCCTTGGTCATGCGCACCCGAAAGTCGTTCGCGCCGTCCAGGAAGCCGCGAAGGACGGCACCAGTTTCGGCACGCCGAACCCGCGCGAGATCCGGTTGGCGCAACTGGTCTGCGAAGCGTATCCAAGCATCCAGAAGATCCGTTTCGTCAACTCCGGTACGGAGGCGACGATGTCGGCGATCCGGTTGGCTCGCGGGTTCACCAAGCGCGACAAGATCGTGAAGTTCGACGGCTGTTATCACGGCCATGCCGACTCGTTGCTGGTCAAAGCCGGCAGCGGCGGCGCGACCTTTGATGTGCCCGACAGCGCCGGTGTGCCGGCTGATTTCGCGCGAAACACGCTGACGCTGACGCTCAACGACATTGCCGGTTTGAAACGCGTGAACTGGAACGAGATCGCCTGCGCCATCATCGAACCTGTGCCCGGTAACATGGGCCTGATCCCGCTCAAGCCCGAGTTTCTGGAGGCGCTGCGCAAGGTGACTGCCGACGCTGGTTCGTTGCTCGTGCTCGATGAAGTGATGTGCGGCTTCCGCGTCGCCAAAGGCGGCGCCCAGGAGTTGTACGGCATCAAAGGCGATCTCACCACGCTCGGCAAGATCATCGGCGGCGGCCTGCCGGTCGGCGCGTTCGGTGGCCGCGCCGAAATCATGGACTGCCTCGCTCCCACCGGTCCCGTGTACCAGGCCGGTACGTTGTCTGGTAATCCACTTGCGATGGCCGCCGGTATCGCCACACTCGAAGAACTGTTCCAACCCGGTAACTACGAGAAACTGGAACGCCTGAGCGCGTCGCTCTGCGACGAGTTGAAGAAGATCGTCCCCGGTCATCATGTCCGCATCGGCTCGAAGTTCTGCACCTTCTTCACCAACGTCGAAGTCGTGGACTACGCCACTGCCAAGACCAGCGACACCAAGAAGTACGGTCGCTATTTCCACGCCATGATGGAGCAGGGGATCTACCTCGCCCCAAGTCAGTTCGAAGTCGGCTTCATGTCCCTGGCTCACACTCCCGAGGACATCGAGAAGACGCTGAGCGCGGCTAGAAACGTAAGCCGTGATTTGTGATTCGTGATCCGGAAACGGCATGACAGAGACAAAGCATCGCAGTTTTGAGGATCTCAATGTCTGGAAGGAGGCCCGCAAGCTCCGACAGGAGATCTATCTGCTGACCAAGCAATTGCCGGTTGAGGAGAAGTATGTTCTCGTCCCGCAGATGCGGCGGGCGGCGTTATCGGTCACCAACAACATTGCCGAGGGCGGACGTTTTCACTATCAGGAGAACATCCAGTTTCTACGGCTGTCGCGAGGATCGCTTGAGGAAGTTTTGGATGACCTGACTCTGTGTGAGGATCAGGGCTACGTTGATCCCACCCAGGCTCAAGCGCTGCGCCAACAGACCGTGAGAGTGGAGCAGTTGCTGAACGGCTACATCCGTTACCTTTCGGGTCAGAAAGCGGGCAGCGTTCGAGAGGGTCCTGCTGACTACCTAACGAGTCACGAGTCACCGATCACGAGTCACGACATATGAAACTCGTCATCGCCGCCACGGGCGCTTCGGGCGCGATTTACACGCAGCAGTTGCTCGACAACCTCGCGGGGCACGAGGTGCATTACATCGCGACCCGGCATGCCCTTGAGGTCCAAGCCTTGGAATTGCCGGGCGGGTTGCAGGTGTCGGCGGCGGTGAAACGGTACGAGGAGCACGGCTCGATGTTTGTGCCGTTTGTGAGCGGGTCGGCGAAGTTCGATGCGATGGTGATCGTACCGGCTTCGATGGGGACCATCGGCCGGGTGGCGAACGGCGTTTCGGACACGACCATCGCCCGGGCGGCGGACGTGTTCCTGAAGGAGCGACGGCGACTGATCTTCGTGCCGCGCGAATCGCCCTACAACCTGATCCATCTCCGCAGCATGGTGACGTTGACCGAAGCAGGCGCGACGATCATACCGGCCAGTCCGTCATTCTACGGCAAACCGGCCGGCATCCCGGAACTCGTCGATACGATTGTGGCGCGGGTGCTCGATCATTTGGGCGTTGAGCACAAGCTGGGCAAGCGCTGGCAGGAGTGAGTTGTGGAGTGCGCCAGCTTGCTGGCGCTTTCGCCGGTTTCCTGCATTGCGGTGCATTCCAGAAAAGCGCTGGCGAGCCAGCGCAGTCCAAACCGGCAGTGGCAATTCCCGCTGGTTATTGGTATCTCCTAGCACCATGTCGAACGCCAATAATTCAGTTCCTCCAGCAGCCGCACCGTCGCCCGAAGCCGCACCAGCTCCGTCGGATTTCATCCGCGACATCGTGAAGGCCGATCTCGCGGCCGGTAAGTACCAGGCACCGGTCACGCGATTCCCGCCCGAGCCCAACGGCTACCTGCACATCGGCCACGCCAAATCCATTTGCCTGAACTTCGGCATCGCCCGCGAGTTCGGCGGCATCTGTAACCTGCGTTTCGACGACACCAACCCGACCAAGGAAGAAGTCGAATACGTGGATTCCATCATTGCCGACGTCAACTGGCTCATCGAGGGCTGGGCCGACGACCGGCTGGGTTACAAGGCCAAGGGTGCAACGCCGGTCAAGAAAGATGGCGACTTCCACC
>JBFZFE010000138.1:0-5977 GCA_041306525.1 Verrucomicrobiota bacterium
AGAAGACGAGGAAAAAGAGGAGGCCTGACGGTGGCCATTTTGATCGAAGCTTTCGAGGGCGGTCCCGCACAGACGATCGGGTATGTTGTTGCTGACGATGCCGGTGGGCCGGCTGTCATCATCGACGCCCCGCTGGGCACGGCCGCCGCCATGGTGGAGCAAGCGCAGCAGTGGCAAAGGTCCGTAGCGTATTTGTTGACGACGCACGCGCATTGGGACCATGTGCTGGACAATGCCCGGGTGATTGAGTTGACCCACGCTCAGTACGGCATCCACCCGGAGAGCGTGCCGTTGCTCGAGGTGCCGCAGACCCAGATGTTTGGACTCGATATTCCCATGCGACCGATCAAGCCAGACTTGGAGTTGCGCGACGGCCAAACTGTCGCCGTCGGCAAGTTACGGCTACGGGTGTTGGACTGTCCTGGGCACTGCCCGGGCAGTGTGGCACTCTTCGAGGCGAATGAACGGGTTGTGTTCACGGGAGATGTCCTGTTCGCGGGCTCCATTGGCCGGACTGATCTGTGGGGAGGCGATTACGAAACATTGCTGTCCTCGATTCGACGGAAACTTGTTCCGCTGGGCGACGATGTTCGTGTGTTTGCCGGCCATGGACCGGTCACAACAATCGGTCAGGAACGTCAGGAAAACCCTTTCCTGACAGGCCCAAACGCGGGTTGATGGGGGCAAAGGGCCGACTGGCCGCAGTGAAACGCACCAAGGCTCTTCAAAAGCCAATAAAAACAGGCTTGCCAAGCGGCCGTACTTTGCTAGTATCCCGACCCAAGCCAACAAACAACCAAGGAGGTTATCATGGCTAAGATGACAAAGTCGGCGATCCTGAGCACGCTCGCCACCAAGACCGGTATCACCAAGAAGCAAGCTGGCGCGTTTGTGGATGAGTTGGTCGCGCTCGCTTACAAGGAAGCAAAGAACAGCTTCACCGTGCCTGGTCTCGGCAAGCTCGTGCTTGTGAACCGCAAGGCGCGCCTCGGCCGCAATCCGGCCACGGGCGCCACGATCAAGATTCCCGCGAAGAAGGTCGTCAAGTTCCGTATCGCCAAGGCGGCGAAGGACGCGATCCTCGGCAAGAAGTAAGCCGAGTTACGTTTCGATTCTGAAACGACGAAGGCGACTCGCGCAAGCGAGTCGCCTTTCGCTTTCCATCAGTTCTCTTTCACAGTTTTCTTTGTGAAAGCCGTGATGTTCTGCACGCCGGCGGCACGGGCGGCATCGACGATGGCCACCACCGTGCCGTAACTCACGTTCTTGTCGGCCGACAACTCCACCACCACGGCGCTGTCCTTGGCCTTTGCTGCTCGCAACGCTGTCTCCAAGGCGATCAGGCCGATCTGTTCTTCATCGAGGAAGATCTTCTGGTCAGGTGTGACCTTGATCGTGAGGTGCGGGAGTTTGGCCTTGCCGGCTTCCTCCGCGGTGCGCGCTTCGGGCAACGACACCTGCACCGCCGTTTGATCGCCTTCAAACGTGCGGAAAGTCGAGGTGACGATGAAGAAGATCAACAGGTTCAGCAGGATATCGACCAAGTTGATCATGCGGATGGATGGCACCCGATGGCCTTTGGATGGTTCAAAGATGCGCATGGGCTGCCTACCGGTAAAGCCGGGTCAAGAGCTCGTTGGTGTGCCGCTCCATTTCCAGCGTCAACAACTCGATGCGTCGCCGCAAATAGAGATAGGCGACCAAGGCCGGGATGGCCACGGCCAGTCCGGTCACCGTCGTGATCAGGGCTTCGAAAATACCGTGGGAAATCTGTTCGGGTTTCCCCAAGCCATGCCGGGCCACATCCATGAACAAGTGCACCATCCCAAGACAGGTTCCCAGCAAGCCGAACAGGGGACTGATCTCCGCGACAATGGAAAGCGTGGTCAGCCCGCGCTCCATGCGCCCGACCATCTGTCGTGCCACTGCCTGCACGGCCTCGACATTTTCATGTTTTTCCAGCGAAGCATGGTCAAACGCGGTGCGGACCAGCGCGCTGAGTATGCTGCGGTCCCCTTGGCTGCGCGCTTTGACCTCTTCCCGGCGCTCGGGCGAGCCAAGGTTGGTCTCCATCAGCTCCGCCAGTTCGCGATTGATGATGCGGGTGCGCCGCAATGCCCAGCAGCGATCGATGATGATCGCGGTGCCGATCACCGAGCAGACCAACAGCGGATACATGATGATACCGCCTTGATGAAACCATTCGAACATGAGGGCTCCTCCTGAATCAGTTGCTAATAGTAAAACGTGAAATTGACTTCCCGCGGTTCCTTGCCGATGAGCACACGCAACTCACCCGGCAACGGCGCAAACGGCGCCGACTCCATGACAGCCTTCTCGCAGAACAAAGCCAGCACCTGACCGGCCGTGTTCTCCTTGACTTCCATCGCCTGCACGGTGCCGTCGTCGAGCAACTGGAACCGCAGTGTCACCTGCCCGGCCCGTTCATACAAACTGTTTTGCTCAATGAGTGCATACCAGCGGCTCTGCACGGCCCGCACAATGAGCTTGTCATACCCGCCAAAGGGACTCTCTGCCACGTTAAAGGCAGCGACGCCGATCTTTGCGGTGCCCGCCGTCTTGAGTTGGGATTTCTTCGCGGCAATCTCACGTTCAGAACCCGACCCCAAGCTTCCCGGTGCCGGCGGCGGCAACGCGGGCGGAGTGGGGGCCAACATCTTCAAGGCTGTTGCGGGGTTTTCAACCGGCGGCGTCAGTGAGGCGACCTTCGTCTCCTGGACAACCTGAAGTCCCGTTTCCGCCAGCGGCTTTTTCACTTCAGTTGGCGGCTGGAGTTCCGCTGTCACTGGTGCAGGTGGCGGAGCCGGTGGCAACGACGGTGCGCTCTTACCCGGCAAGACATCGGTTGTGCTCATGACCTTCGCGCCGGTACCGTCGAGAAAAGGAGTGTCTGCTGTTTTCTCCACCGGGTTGGCCGGATTCGCGGCGACGGTGGCGCGGTCGGAATAATACTCGGCCGTTGCCGGCTTCTCGCCGGTCACCTGGCTGGGATCGGTTTCCATGAACTGCCGTGGAACCGGTGGCGGTGGTTCCCGGGTTTCGAGGAATGTGATGACCGGTTCCACCGCCGGGCGCGAAAGTTGAGTTGGTATTGGGGGCGCAGATTTCAAGGAGGCAAGCATTTGGGCGAGCGGCTTGAATCCCGGCAGGCGCGCCAGTGCCTCGCTGTATTCCGCGCCTCCCAAGACGAGCACGTGCAACAGGACCGAGACCAGCACCGCCACTTCAAAATGAAGTTTCTCGCGCATCAGTTCGGGGAATCATAGCCAAACTCCGCCGCCGCTTCAACGGCCTGCCGGCCGGCCATCAACCCGCCTTGGTCTCGGCGGTGCGGAGCTTGGGATCAAGGGCGTCGCGCAAGGCGTCGCCGAAAAGGTTGAACGCGAGCACGATGAAGAACATCGCAACGGTGGCGCCGCCCAGTTCGTACCAGTGGCCTTGCCAGAGGCGGAGCTTGGCATCGCTGATGAGAATGCCCCAGCTCGGTTCGCCCTGAACGCCGACCCCGAGGTAGCTCAGGACCACTTCGGCCATGATGGCGCGAGGAAAATGCATCGAGAAGTTGATGATGATGAGATGAAAAACGTTGGGCAGGATATGGCGGAAAATAATGGCGAAGTCACCCACGCCCAGCGAGTGCGCTGCCAGGACGTACTGGCGGTCGCGGTGCTTCATGTATTCACCCCGCAGCAGCCGGCAGAGCCCGACCCACGCGGTCAGGCCAATGCCCAAGCAGACGCCCAGCAGGCCTTTGCCCACCACAATCGCAATGGCGAGAATGAACAGCAGCCCCGGTATCGAATCGAAGACCGTGTACAACCAGACAATTACGTCATCCACTCGCCGCCCGAAGTAACCGGCCATGGCGCCGAGGAAGACGGCAATCGGGATGGCGATCAAGGAGGTGAGGATGCCGACCTCGAAAGCGATGCGCGTGCCTTGGATTACTTGGAGCAGGACATCGCGCCCCAAGGAATCAGTGCCGAGGGGATGAGCTAGCGACGGGGCAGCAAAACGGTTCTCGAAATTGACGACCTTGTAGGGTGGCGTTTTCTCCGTGAGCCGGTAATACCAGTAGTTTCCTTCGGCGAACAGGGCGATGGCGGCATAGATCACGATGATGACCAAGCAGAACATCGCGAGCCGATTGCGCCGGATCTGACGCCACGCATTCTGCCAGATGGTCGCCGGGGGCGCTGCGGCGGCGGGAGTGGGATTCTGGGTGGCAACGGTCATCGGAGCTTGATCCTTGGGTCGACCAACGCATAGCAAATGTCGGTCAGCAGGCTGGCGAACACGTACATGACCGAACCCACGAAGACGATGGCCTTGATGACGGGGAAGTCGGCCGAGTTGACCGCTTCGACGCTCAGGTAGCCCAGGCCGGGAATGCCGAAGAAATTCTCGAGCAGCAGTGACCCGGTATAGAGAAAGGGGATCGAGAGCACCACACTGGTGATGATCGGGATCATCGCGTTCTTGAGCACATGGCGGAACAGCACGCTGGACTTGGAGTTGCCCTTGGCAAAGGCGGTGCGGACGTAATCCTGATACATCTCATCGAGCATGACAGTGCGGTAAAAACGGACGCCGCTGCCCAAGCCGCTGACCACTCCGATGATGACCGGCAAGATGAGGTACTTGACAGATTCATAGCCCCAGATCGGGAACGCACCCAGCTGGTACGCCAAGATGTATTGTCCGACCAGGATGTACACCAGTGAACTGACGCTCATACCGATGACGGCGAGCACCACGATGGTGCGGTCCATCAGCGTGTTGCGCTTGAACGCGGCGACCAGCGCAATCCCGATGGCGATGACCAAGTCGATCACGAAGATCGGAATGGTGAGCGTCAGGGACGGCACCACTCCATCCAGAATCATGGTGGAGATCTTCTGGTTGGTGGCGAAGCTGCGGCCGAAATCGAAGGTGATGATCTGCTGCAGATAGTGCAGGAATTGTTTGTGCAGCGGGCCTGACAATCCGAGTTTCTCCTGCAACGCGGCGATTTCCTCGGCGCTGGCATGTTTGCCGAGCATCATTGCCGCGGAGTTCCAGCCGACGACGTTGAAGAGAATGAAGGTGATCAACGCCACCCCAAATACGACGGGGATCACATAAAGTGCGCGGCGAATGATATAGGCCAGCATTCCGTCAATTCCTCATCCGGGTGGGGTCTACTTTGTAGAACTTCGCGTTCGGGTAAGGGAAGTCGTGTGGCTTGAAGTTCTGAAACCACGGTTGAAACAAGCCGAACGTGAGCGGATGGGTCAGGAAAATCCAAGGGGCATCGGTGATGACGATGTCGGCCATCTGCTGATAGATCGCGGTGCGTTCAGGCGTGTCCTGCATGGTGCGAATCTTTTCGTAGAGCTTGTCGAACTCGGGATTGATGTAATTGGCATGGTTCGGGCCGGGCGAGGTGTTCTTGGAATAAAACAGCTGCATGAAGTTCTCGGCATCAGGGTAGTCAATGATCCATCCCAGTTGGAACATCTGTGCCTGTTTGCGCTCCAATTTCTTCAGGAACTCGGGCCAGTTATTGTAGCTCGGCTTGAACTCGATGCCGATCCGTCCAAAGAAACTCGCCAGCAAATCCACCGATTGCCGTGATTCGGGGTCAGCGGCACTGCCGATTTCCATGGTGATGACCAAACGTTTCCCGTTGGCATCACGTCCGTTCGGGTAACCGGCTTCTGCCAACAGCTGCTTGGCACGTTCCAGGTCGAAGCCGTAGGGCGGTGGTTTGGTTGGGTCGTATCCCGCAACGCCCGGTGGGATGGGGCCGCTCGCCGCAATCATTCGATGGTTGTAGAACTCAATCCACTTCTGCATGTCCACCGCGCAGGAGAGGGCCTGACGCAGTTTCCGATGGCGCTCATTCACCGCCGGGTCCGTCGAGGTGCCGACAACGGGGTCGGTCATGTTGAACCCAAGATAGGTCGTGTACATG
>JBFZFE010000139.1:0-7150 GCA_041306525.1 Verrucomicrobiota bacterium
GCCAAGGGGGCCGGCATGACCACGGCGCGGGATTTGGGTGAGTTGACGATTTCAACGTTGCGCGGCGAGGAAGGACGACAAGCAAAGGAAGTCGAGAAGCTCGTGGCTTGGTTGAAGACGCAGCCGCCAGCGGATGTGATTTCCTTGGCCAGCGTGTTGCTCGTCGGTCTGGTGCGGCGGTTGCGCACGGAGCTGGGGGCGCCCGTTGTCTGCACGCTGCAAGGCGAGGACGCCTTCCTGGACAGCCTCGTGGAACCGTATCGACAGCAGGCTTGGGAACTGGTGGCGGAACGTTGCGAGGACGTGGCGCGTTTCGTGGCGCCGAGCCGGTACTATGCCGAACTGATGGGCAAGCGCTTGCGGCTGCCAGCCGAAAGAGTGGCGACTGTGCCGAATGGAATCGCTGTGGAAGATTTCACGCCCGCGACGCCGCCCGTCCAGCCGGTGATTGGCTATTTGGCGCGAATGCACTCGAGCAAGGGATTGCATACGTTGGTGGACGCGTTTGTGGAGTTGCATCGGCGCGGCAAGGTAAAAGGCGCGCGGCTGCACATTGCCGGTGCCCAGACAACCAGCGATCTGCCGTACATTGAACAGCAGAAGCAGAAACTCGCGGCGGCGGGCCTTGCCGCGGCAACGCAGTGGCATCCCAACTTGGAGCGCGAGCAGAAGGTGGAGTTTCTGCGCGGCTTGACCGTGTTCTCCGTGCCATCGACCTACGGCGAGTCCTTCGGCCTGTATTTGCTGGAAGCGTGGGCGGCGGGATTGCCGGTCGTGCAGCCGCGGCACGCCGCGTTTCCAGAATTGCTGGCAGCGACCGGCGGAGGTGTGTTGTGTGAACCGGATGACGCCCGCTCACTGGCGAGTGAGTTGGAGTCATTGCTGCTGGCCCCCGACCGGCTGCGTCAACTCGGGCAGAATGGCCGGCAGGCGGTCTGTGAGCGTTACACCGCCGAGGTGATGACCCGGCGCGTGGAAGATGTCTTCGCTGAAGCCGGTCAGACCGCTGTTTCGATGAAGAGTTGAAGCAGATAGCCGAGGATATGGATGCGAAAAATGGCCATGTCCCGCGGCTCTTGTGGGTCGAGATCTTGCCGGTTCATGTCGGCTTCGGTCACTTCGTGACGCGCTGCCAGGATGAGGCGTCCTTGGTTGAGCGCGTTCATCCATGCATCGGCATGCGGAGCCGGTATCGTTAGTTGGTGAGAGTTTTTCCGGCGCGGCTCCCTCTCAAGGCCGGTCAGGTCGCGGGTCACGCTTTCACCGGCAGTGACGAACAGATGGCGCAGGTCGGGAGTGACGAAGCTTTCCCATTCCGCATTCACCGCGGAATCACTGCTCGGTGCCGGGAAGAGGCGGCGATGCGCCGGTGGTGCGTCGCGGAAGGAGAGAATTTCGGGCAGGTGCTGCAGTGCGTCTGCCACAACAGGATTGATGCCGCTGAGCCTCAGATGTTTCTCGCCGAATTTTTGGAGGCGCAGGCTCATGCTTCGGCTTTCTCCATCTGGGCGAGCAACTGGAAGGAGTGGAGTTGGTGGACGTAATGCTCGGCTTGCTCGCGCTCGCCAGACCAGACGAGGGACCGGCCCTTTTCATGCACTTCGAGCATCAGCTTCTCAGCTTGCGGACGGGGATAGCCGAACACGCGCTGGAAAACCATCGTGACATAGCTCATGAGGTTGATCGGGTCGTTGTAAACAATGACGTTCCAAGGCGTCGCGAGTGCGTCGTGGGTCCTGGTGTCTTCGAGAGTGCCGCCGGCCTGTTTCACGCGTTGCAGCGTAGCACAAGGGGCGGTGATTGAGAATCGAGACTTGATTTGCGGGCGAAAACGGGGAGAATGACGGGCGTTTCGAGCGGGCGTAGCATAGTGGTAATGCATCGGCTTCCCAAGCCGACGAGGAGGGTTCGATTCCCTTCGCCCGCTCCAACTTTCTGTTGGCGATCCTAATAGACGTCGTCGATCTGGTCTTTTTTGCCGGGCTTCGGCATGTCCACGCCTTTGAAGTCGCCGCCGCGACCTTCGTCTTCCTTGTGGGCGTAGTAATAGCCGTGTGAGTAGTAGCTGTAGTAGTACGGATAATAATGGTAGTAGCCGACGCGACCGGGCTCGAGGTTGTTGAGGACGAACCCGAAGAGTTTGGCGCCGCGGCTGACCGCGGTCATCTTGGCGACGCGCACATAGCGCCGCGAGGTGCGACCGGCCCAGATAACAAACAGCGCGCCATCGCATTGGGCGCCGAGAATCGCCCCGTCGGCGATGCCCATGATGGGCGGACTGTCGATGATGATGCGGTCGTAGTGTTTGCGGGCCCAACCGAGTATCTCCTGCAGGCGCCAGCCGAGGAGGAGTTCGGCGGGGTTGGTGGGATAGGGGCCGGTGGTGATGATGTCGAGCTTGGGGATGTCGGTATGTTGGACAGCTGCTTCGGGAGTGACCTCGCCGAGGAGCAGATCGGACATTCCCTTGGCGCGTTCCAGGCCGAAGTACTTGTGGATCTCACCGCGGCGCAAGTCGCAGTCGATGAGCAAGACGCGTTCATCGATCTGGGCTAGTCCGATGGAAAGATTGACGCAGGTGGTGGTCTTGCCTTCGCGCGGAACAGCACTGGTGAGGAGAATCGTGCGCAGTTTCTCGCGCGGCATGGAGAAAAGGATGGCGGAGCGGACGACCCGGTAGGCTTCGGCGACACCGCCTTGTTGCTTGAGCCGGTCCAGACGGTGAGCGGCCAGATCGTCGGGGTTCCACTGGGCGGCGGGGATCATGCCGAGGAATGGCAGTTGCAGGTCGCGCTCGACTTCCTCCGCCAGCTTGATGGAATCATCGATGTATTCAATGAAGAAGGCCAGCGCGACGCCAAGACCCAGTCCAAAGAAGGCGGCCATCATCAGACCTTTCATCTTCTTCGGGTAAACAGGCGGGCCTTCCACAATGGCCGGTTCGAGAACGGAGATGATTTGGCGGCGGAAATTCTGGGAGACATCCAGGTTCATTAACTTGTTGAGCATGGCATTGTACTGGGAACGCACACGTTCGAGGTCATCGCTCAAGGCGTTGCCGCTGATCAACTGGAGGCTCTTTTCCTGATAGCTGGTCTCTGAATCACGCATCGCGGCTTCAGCGGCCGTCAGTTGTTGCTCCAACGAGCGGATTTCGGCTTTCTGGATGCCACGCGCAACCTGTAATTCGAGCTGGATGCTGCGTTTGACTTCATCGATCTCAAGTTGAACCGCAATCAAGGCGGGGTGACGCGAACGATAGGTCTGCGACAATTCGGCAATCCGCGTCTCCAGTTGGAGACGTCGTTGCTCAAACTGAATCAAGTTCTGCATCTGAGCCGCCGGGACGGTGGGCATGATGGCATTGGGCGCAACCTCAACCGGTGTCGCCACCGCGGCGGAAGTCTGGTTTGAAGTCGATGGCGAGCGTTCTGCGCCTGATGCAGCTTGTTTGTCGTTGGCGGGCAGTTCCACGACAGGGTTCTTCTGGTTCATCAAAGCGATGAACTCGGCGACATTCGACTGTTCCAAGACCATTTCCTTGGCCTTTGCCATGGCGAGTGCATTCTTCAGCTGCACATACGTGCCGAGATTCATCGCGTAGAGCTGTTTCCACGTCGTGCTCGTGTCCTTGAGAATCGGGATGCTGTGTTCCTTGGCGTAACTGACATAGCGGTCTTGAGCGGCTTTGACCTCTTGGGAAAGACGGTTGACCTCCCGCGTCAGCATCAACACGGCTGATTCCGAGGAGCGGGCGCGGTCTTCATCGCGGAAACGGAGGTATTCCTCGGCCATGGCGTTTGCGAAATCACGCGCAAACTCACGGCTGGGACTGTCGACGGTGATCAACAGGATGGATGACCCGCGCAACGGCGCAATTGTCAGGTCGCTCAATCCCTCGCGGATTTCGTCGGCGGTTTTGCGCATGCGCTGCTGCACGCGCCGCAACATCGTCTGGCTGCGCATGATGTCGATTTGCGTGCCGTAGAAGGTGCGCATGTCTTCTGCGACAGCTTCCGCACCGGGAGTCATCACGGCACCAGCCTGGGTCACCAACAGCTTTGTATTCGCCCGATAAATGGGCTGACGTGTAAAAAGAAAGCCGGTTGTCCCGGCCATGCTCAACAGGAAACAGACCAGAATCAGCCATTTCCGTTTGAGCAGGACGGCGACGTACTCTTTGATATCAACAGCTTCGGCTTTGTTTTCGGCGGGGTTTGGTCCGATCATTAGCTACCTTTTTAGAAACGGCTTAGAAGCTAATCCACTTCTCCGGCACCACGAGCCAATCGCCATCCTGAAGTGGAACATCGCGCTCAAACTCGCCGTTCTTCATGATTCGGTTGACGTTGACGCGGGTTTCGATCTTCTTGCCCGTTTTGTCGTACCGAAACACGCGGACTGCCGAACCGTCGCCAAACTGGCCCATCCCACCGGCCGCCAAGATGGCCCGGGTCACCGTGAACACCTCGGGCGGCGGTGGCAGCAGCATCGGGCCGGGGCGGTTGATTGCGCCGGTAATGTTGATGGTGCCGCTGCTGACCGCGGTCACGGTCGGGGTTGTCTCAATGGTCACACTGACGGTGGCGGTCTTGAAGAAGTCGCGTTCCAGCGGTTCGCGGATCTTCTGTGCCAGTTCTTCCGCCGTCAAACCGGTCACCGTGAAACGCCCGGCGCCTGGGAAATCGATGACCCCGCTCGGGGGCACAACCGCCTGCCGGTTCAGGCTGCGGTCTTGCTCCACCATGATCGTCAATTGCATACCGGGGGCAATCAACCGCGGCTTGGCATCTGCCGCATCGGTCTCATTTGTGCTGGCAGCCGGTTGGCTGGCGCTGAAATGCTTCCGAAAGGCCTCGGGGGAAAGCACCTGCGCCTTGTGAGTTTGGCAACCGCCTGCCGCTAATAGAATCAGAAGAAAAGCCCGCTTCTTCCACATAGGCCGCCATGATACCGGGGTACTCTCCCCCGGTCAAGGAGCCTGCCGGTTGTTTTTTTGCTCGCGGTCACGGATTTTTCGGTCACTATATTGACCCTCTATGGTGCCAACACAGCAACAGCACGAATCCATCCGCAACTTTCTCGCCCAAAAACGCCTTGATGATGCCCAGGCCATCTGGTTCGATCTCGCCGACAATCCCAAGGTCCAGCCCGAGCTGCTCCTCAACCTTGTCAAGGAGTTCGCCGATGCCGGTGAACCCAAAGCCGCGGCCGAGCTTGCCTCCCTCATCGCCCCCAACCTCAAATCCGCCGGCAAGCTCCACGAATGGCTTTACGCCTTGAAGTTGCAGGCCGCCGCGAACCCCACCGACAAACCCCTGCGGGCCGATATTCTCAGCGCTTACCAAACCATCTACGCCGCTGACCCGCGTCTCAAGACCATCTTTGCCGCCGCCGAACTTGACCAGCCACGCGCGGCGCTTCCCGACGCCATCGCCAAGGCCGACGTGCTGCTGGCCTTGGCCGCCGGTTCCTACTGCCGGCACAAAAGCTGGGGCTTTGGCCGCGTGAAAAGTTTCGACGCCGCCCTCAACCGCCTGCTTGTCTCCTTCCCGCATAATCCCGAGCACGCGTTCCAGCTCCCCTATGCGGCCACCAGTCTCACGCCCATCAGCAATGAGCACCTTGAAGTCCGCAAGGCCACCGACCTGCCGGCCCTGCAAAAACTTGCCACCACCGAGCCGCTCACCCTCCTGCGCATTGCCTTGGTCAGCTACCATCACTCCCAAACCGCCGAACAACTCGAAGCGGCGCTCGTGCCGTCGATCATCCCGCCAGCCAACTGGAAATCATGGTGGGACAGCACCAAGCGGCTCGCCCGCAAGGATTCACATTTCGAAATTCCGGCCCGCAAGAACGAGCCGGTCATCTTGCGCGCGGTCCCCGTCTCGCAGCAGGACGAACTGCTGGCGGCATTCAATGACGCTGTGGGCTTCGAACAAAAAGTTGCCGCCGCCCGGCAGTTTCTCAAGAACATTGACGGCATCGCCGACCCGGATCTCCTGCTGCAAGAGCTGCAGGACGGCCTGATTGCCGCCACCAAGACATTGCGTTCCACCCGGCAGGCTGAACGTCTCGAAGCGGCGTTCCTGATCGAGGACATTCGCAGTCACCAGAAAACACCGGCGGAAAGTTCCACCCCGCTCTTGGCCGAGGCAATCGCCGGTATCCAAGATTTGCCGGCAGTGCTGGATGAGCTCACCACGGTGAACCAGAAACGCGCCATCGCCGCACTCAAGGCGCTCCAACCCGACCGGCTCCGCGCCAACCTCAACAAGCTCGACACGAAGCTGCTCGAGGAAATTCCCGATGTGCTGGCCGCCAACGCCTCGCTCATCGCGCAGAGCGTCCAAAACCATGTCGCCGGCGTCGAAATCCTCCTGTGGTTGTGCCGGGCTTATACCTCGCCCAAGGCTCCCGCCTGGGTTGATCAGGTGCCGGGGCCCGCGTTGCTCTCCGCTGTCGTCAACGCCATCGAATCGGCCGATTACCGCTCCACCACCAAACGCCTGCGCGACCAGCTTTTCAGTGACGATCAACTCATCGTTGAACTGCTCGCCGCGGCGCCCCCCGATGTCATCCGCGCCCAAGCGCGCGCCTTGCTCGCCAGCAGCGCCTTCGAGGAACTCGACCGCCGCTCGCTCATGGCGCGGCTCGTAAAAGAGTTTCCTTTCGTTCAGGAACTGCTGGTGTCCAAGTCGTCGAAGGAACAGCCGCTGATCGTTTCCTGGACCAGCCTCCGACGCCGGCAGGCTGAACTCGAGGACCTCGTCCAGAAACGCATCCCGCAAAACAGCAAGGAAATCTCCGAGGCGCGCAGCTATGGCGATCTGCGCGAAAACTTCGAATATAAAGCCGCCAAGGACACGCAGAAGGTGCTGATGCGCCGGCGCGCCGAACTCGAAGTCTTGCTCTCCCGTTCTCAGGGCACCGATTTTGCCGACGCGAAAACCGACACCGTCAACATCGGCACGACCGTCGTGGTCACCGAAGTCGCCACCAACAAGCCGGTCACTTATCACATCCTCGGCGCTTGGGACAGCGATCCAGTCCGCGGCATCATCAGCTATCCGGCCGGGCTCGCCCAAGTCTTCCTCAACAAACGCGTCGGCGAAATCGTCGAGTTCGCGGGCGAACATGGCCCGCAGAA
>JBFZFE010000140.1:0-15118 GCA_041306525.1 Verrucomicrobiota bacterium
GCGAGCGCTTCCATGGCGAAGAGGAAGACCGCTCCACCCGGCACGATGATGTCGGCGCGGTCGGCGGGCAGGCCGGGAACCTGCTGGCGCTCCGGCAAGGGCAGGGAATTGAGATGTGTCACGAGCGCGCGGATGGAAGTCAGCGTAAAGGTGGCGTGATCGACGGGCTGTTGGGCGATGCGCGCGAGGGTGACGATGGTTCCCCCGGTGGCGATCATGCGCCATGGACCGGGCCGGAATGGGGCCAGCGCACCGGCCAGCGCGCCGCGCAGGTAGGCCGCCATGTCGGCGAAATCGTCGTCAAACTGTTCCAACAAACGCACCGCACCCACCGGCAAGCTCTGGGCGCGCTCGATCTTGCCGGCTTGGCCGAGAATCCATTCGGCACTGCCGCCCCCGACATCCATCACGAGCAGGCGTTCAGCCGCCCAGGCTGGGTCGCTGGACGCGCCGCGGAAGGTGAGTTCGGCTTCGCGTTGGCCGGTAATGACCTCGACCGGCACGGGGCAGGCGCGGAGAAATTCATCGGCGTTGGTTGCGCCGCGCGCTGCGCTGGTGGTCAGCGCGATGACGCCATCAGCGCCGAGACTTCTGGCTTCGGCAACATAGCGGCCGATGGCGTCGACAGTGCGCGCGATGGCGGCGGGGCTGAGCCGGTGAGTCTGGTTGACGCCTTCGCCGAGGCGGGTGGTGGCGTCCATGTGCAGAACGGGTTTCACCGCGCCGTTGTCCACGTCGGCGACGAGGAGTTTGACGGTGTTGGTGCCAATATCGATGACGGCGCGGCGCATGGGTGGGGGAAATAGCACCGGCGCTGCCATCCGGCAAGCCGAGGTTGCGCGGAAGGTGGGGACGGTGATAGTTTCGCCCGCATTGCTGATGAAACCGGTGGAAAAATATCAGGGGATGGGGCGGGCGACGATTGCCGGCTGCGACATGGTCGCGGCGGTGGGCGTGGGGGCGTTGATTGGGTGGTGGCTGGACAAGGTGACCGGCTGGTGGCCGTGGTGTTTTCTGGTGTTTTTCATTTTGGGGACAGCGGCCGGGATGCGGATGGTTTACGTGAAGATGATGGCGCCGATGCCGAACGAGAAGGAGAAGAAGTAGCATGGACAAGTCGTCATGGGTGGGTTTGCTGCTGGGCAGCTTGATTGGGGCGATTTATGTGGTATGGCAGGCGTACGATTTGCGCCGGCAAAAGAAGGCGTCGCCCGACGGGAGCAAGGTGGTGGCGCTGGTGCCGAGCGCGGCGTTGCGGTTGTTGTTTGTGGGCTTGGCCTGGTGGGCGGCATATCAGTACACCAGTGCGGACAAGCGATGGTTGACAGGCTCGCTTCTTGTGGCATACAGTCTGCCCCTTGTTTGGCAGGTGAGAAGGCTGTTTCCACGTCGGAGTTCATAAATTTATGGATGGAAAAGGCGTATTATTGCAGTGGCAAGTCGGCGGTTTGGACCTGAGCATCACGAACACGGTTTTGATGCTGTGGATCGCCGCGGCGCTGACTTTTGTGGTGTTGATGGGGGCCGCGGTTCTGGTGCGGCCGACCGGCGAAGGTCGCTTTGCCAACATGGTGGAAGCGATGCTGGAGTTCCTGAAGGAGAACGTGACCGATCCGTTTCTGGGCCACGCTGGCGCGAAGTGGCTGCCGTTCATTGCGAGCATCTTCTTTTTCATCCTTTTCGCAAACCTGCTCAGCTTGGTGCCCGTTCCCGGCTTCTTCAAGGCGCCGACCAGCGACATCAACGTGACCTTGCCGCTGGCGTTGCTGGTGTTCTTCACCGTGCAAGTGATCGCCATCAAGCACCACGGGCCCGGCTATTATCTCGGTCTGTTGTTCCCGAAGAGCGCACCGGCCTGGCTGCGGTTCACGTTGATGCCGCTGATTGAACTGATCAGTTTGCTGGCGCGGCCGGTATCGTTGGCGGTTCGTTTGTTTGCCAACCTGATGGCCGGTCACCAGATCATCGTGGTGTTCATGGGCGCCGTGCTGGCCTTGGCGGCCGGCGCGTGGTACCTCAAGCCGCTGGTGGTGTTGCCGCTGGCGGCAACGGTCCTGATGAGCGGGTTTGAAATTTTTGTGGCCTTCATTCAGGCCTTCATTTTCGCCTTGTTGACCGCGCTGTATCTCGGCGAGGCAATGAGCGAATCGCACTAAACTACTCGGAGAGAAAACATATGTTCCCTATCCTTGCACAAAACGCGGAAGCAGTGGCGCAAGCCGTGCAGACCGCGCAGCAGATCAATCTCCCGGCGCTGGCCAAGCTCGGCGCGGGTCTCGCGGCCGGTCTCGGCACCTTGGGCGCGGGCGTCGGCATCGGCATCGTGTTCGGCAAGAGCATCGAGTCGGCGGCGCGCCAGCCGGAAGCCTTGCCGCTGGTGCAGCGCCTGATGTTCATGGGCTTTGCGCTGGTGGAAGCGCAGGCGTTGTACGCCTTGGTCATCGCGTTCATGCTGTTGGCCGCGAAGTAGGTCTCCCATGAAACTATTCATTGCCATCACCAGCGTGATCGCGCTGGCAGGCGCAGCCGCGGCACAGGCTGCGGGCGACAATCCGATGGAGCCGAAACCGGGCCTGCAGGTGTGGACGCTCGTGGCGTTCCTGATCCTGTTCTCCCTGCTGGCGAAGTTCACCTTCAAGCCGATTGCCAGTGCGTTGGATCGTCGCGGCCAGATGATCAAGGCCGCGATCGACGAGGCGGAGAAATCGCGCGCCGAAGCCAAGAAGCTGATGGATGATTACCAGAAGCAACTGGCCGAGGCCCGTTCCGAGGCCAACAAAGTAATCGAAGAAGCCCGTCTGCTCGGCGAGAAGGTCCGCAAGGAAGTTGTCGAGAAAGCCAACGCCGAGGCTTCCGCCGCGGTGCAGCGCGCCCAGGAAGAAATTCAGCGCCAGAAGGAAAAGAGCCTGCAGGAGCTGAAAGACACCGTGGCCAGCTTGTCGGTGCAGATCGCCGGTCGCGTCATCGAGAAGGAAGTCAACGCCGCCACGCATCGGCAGCTTGTCGACAACCTGATCACCGACCTGAGCAAGATGCGTCGCGCCTGAGTTACCGGCCATGCCTCACGACCCCATCAATACCGGTTACGCCCGGGCGCTGCTGGAAATGGCACGCGCCGAAAATGTCGTCGACCGCGTCGAGGCGGATCTCTTTCGCCTGCGCGACCTGATCAAGTCCAGCCCCGCGTTGCTCGAGTTCCTCAAGGACCCGAACATCAAGCGCGAAGGCAAACGCCAGGCTTTGAGCGAGCTCTTCCAAGGTCGTGTCGAAACATTGACGCTAAACCTTCTGCTGACCCTGGCCGACACGGACCGGGCGGGACGTGTTCTGACAATCATCGAAGAATTCAGCACCGAGGCGACGTCGGCCCGGCAGAGCGTGACCGGCGAAGTGACTTCCGCCTGTCCGCTGGACGACGCCACGTTACAGCGCTTGTCTGTCGAATTGAGCCGGTTGACCGGCAAGAACGTCCGTCTGCTCCAGCATGTTGATACCGCCATCCTCGGTGGCGCGATCATCAAGGTGGGCGAGCAGATCATCGACGGCAGCCTGCGGCGCAAACTTGACCAAATTGAAGTTCAGTTAGCCCAATAGACACTTGCGAGGTGGTTAGCCATGCCTGAGACACTTAACTTGGATTCCCAAAAAATCGCCGACGTCCTGCAGCGCAGCATCGCCAACTTCAAGACCGAAGTCGGCGTCGAGGAAGTCGGCGAGATCATTGATTGCGGCGACGGCATTGCCCGCGTCAAAGGCCTGCCCAACTGCATGGCCGATGAGATGCTGGAGTTTCCCAACGGCATTTACGGCATGGCGTTGAACCTCGAAAAAGAACAGGTCGGCGCGATGATTCTGGGTGACTTCACCGAATTGGGTGAGGGCGACATCGTCAAGCGTACCGGCCGCCCCTTGTCGGTGCCGGTCGGCCCCGAGTTGTTGGGGCGTGTCGTCAACGCCATCGGTCAGCCCATTGATGGCAAGGGTCCCATTAACAGCAAGCTTTGGCGCCCCATTGAGAGCCGCGCCCCGAGCGTGCTCGAACGTCAGCCGGTCAAGGAGCCGCTCCAGACCGGGTTGAAAGCCATCGACTCGATGATTCCGATTGGCCGCGGCCAGCGTGAGTTGATCATTGGCGACCGGCAGACCGGTAAGACTGCGATCTGTCTCGACACGATCATCAACCAGAAGGGTGGCGACGTGATGTGCATCTACGTCGCCATCGGCCAGAAAAAATCCACCGTCGTCAGCGTGGTGGACACCTTGGAGAAGCATGGCGCGATGGATTACACCATCGTCGTCAGCGCCACCGCGAGCGACCCCGCGCCGATGCAGTTTGCGGCGCCGTATGCGGGTTGTGCGATGGGCGAATACTTCCGCGACTTGGGCCAGCACGCGCTGATCATTTACGATGATTTGTCCAAGCACGCCGTGGCGTACCGGCAGGTCTCGCTGCTCCTGCGGCGTCCGCCAGGCCGGGAAGCGTTCCCGGGCGATGTCTTCAACGTTCACAGCCGATTGCTCGAACGCGCCGCGAAACTCAACGTCGATGCGCCGCGGATGAATCCCGCCTATCCGAAGGGCGGCGGCACGTTGACGGCACTGCCGATCATCGAAACCCAGGAAGGCGACTTCTCGGCGTACATCCCGACGAACGTGATTTCGATCACTGACGGCCAGATCTATCTGGAATCTGATTTGTTCTACGCGGGCGTTCGGCCGGCCGTGTCAGTCGGTCTCTCGGTCAGTCGTGTGGGCGGCAACGCGCAAACCAAGGCGATGAAGAAGATTGCCGGCACCTTGCGTCTGAGCCTGGCCCAGTACCGCGAGCTGGCGGCGTTTGCCCAGTTGTCCAGCGATCTCGACAAGGGAACCAAAGCCCAGCTTGATCGCGGCCAACGGATGGTGGAGCTGCTCAAACAACCGCAATACCAGCCGATGCCGACCGAGGATCAAGTGGCCGTCATCTGGGCGGCGACCAATGGGTTCCTTGATGCCGTGCCGGTCACCTCGATTCGCCGGTACGAGACCGAGTTCCTGCAGTTCCTCAAGAGCAAGTACGCGGCCGTCATCGAGCAGTTGCGGACCCGCAAGGAACTGAATGATGAAGTGGTGGCGGGCCTGAAGAAGGCGGCCGAGGAATTCAAGGCGATCTTCTCCGGCAACTAGGAAATGGCTTCACTTCGCGACATTCGCCGCCGCATCAAGGGCGTCCGCAACATCCGCCAGGTCACCCGGGCGATGAACATGATTGCTGCCGCCCGGCTGCGTCGGGCCCAGGCCAAGGCGGAGTCGGCCCGGCCGTACGCTGATCGCCTGGCGGATATTCTGCATGACGTTGTGGCCTCCAGTGGCGGCTCCGCCCGGCATCCCTTGATGCAGAAGCGGACGCCGCAACGCATTGCCTTGGTGATTATCACGGCCGACCGTGGTTTGTGCGGTGCATTCAATGCCGGTATCCTGCGTGAGGCCCAACGTTTCCTGCGTCAACAGAGCCTGCCGGTGGATGTGATCACCGTGGGCCGCAAAGGTCGTGAATATTTTGGACGGCTCGGCTGCAACATGGTTCAGCATTTTGCCCAGCCATCGCGGGATGTGCGGCTGGAGGAAGTGGGCGCGGTTGCCAAGCAAATCATCACCGACTACGGCGCCGGCCGGTATGATCAGGTCTTCCTGGCCTACGCGAAGTTCGTCAGCGTCCTGAAGGCGCAACCGACAGTCATGCAGTTGCTGCCGCTGGCGCCGGCCGGGACGACCGACAACAAACCGAAGGCGGCCTACGAATTTGAGCCAGCCGCCGATGAGCTGCTGAACACACTTTTACCGCAGTATATCGAGGTGCTGGTGTATGGGGCGTTGGTGGAATCGCTGGCCAGCGAGCAAGCCGCCCGCATGGTGGCGATGAAAGCCGCCACCGACAGCGCCACGGACATGATTGACGGCTTGACCCGGCAATACAACACCGCGCGCCAGGCCAGTATCACCAACCAATTGCTGGAAGTCGTTTCTGGCGCAGACGCACTGGAGAAAGCATGAGCACAACCGCACAACGCAAGGGCAAAGTCGCGCAGGTCATCGGACCTGTTGTCGACGTCGAATTCTTCACGGACGAACTGCCGTCCATCAACAACGCCATCAAGATCACTGATGCGGCCAAGGGCATCAATCTGACCGTGGAAGTGGCCGGTCACCTCGGTGAGAACACCGTGCGCACCATCGCCATGAGCGCGACGCAGGGATTGACGCGCGGCATGGAAGCCATCGATACCGGTGCGCCGATCACCGTGCCGGTGGGGGCGACCTCGTTGGGCCGCATCTTCGATCTTCTCGGCAACCCGATTGACGGCAAGGGACCCGTGGAAGCGAAGATCAGCCTGCCGATCCATCGTCTCAGCCCGCCCTTCGAAGAACAGGTGCCGGCCACCAAGCTGTTTGAAACTGGATTGAAGTCCATCGACTTGCTCGCGCCTTTCGCCAAGGGCGGCAAGATCGGTCTGTTCGGCGGCGCGGGCGTGGGCAAGACCGTGTTGATTCAGGAGTTGATCCGCAACATCGCCAAGGAACACAGCGGCTATTCGGCATTTGGGGGCGTCGGCGAACGGACCCGCGAAGGCAACGACCTGTACCTCGAAATGACCGAGTCAGGCGTCATCGCCAACACCGTCATGGTGTTCGGCCAGATGAACGAACCTCCCGGCGCTCGTCTCCGCGTGGCGCTTTCCGCGCTGACGCAGGCGGAGTATTTCCGTGACTACGAAGGCAAGGACGTCTTGCTCTTCATCGATAACATCTTCCGTTTCACCCAAGCCGGTAGTGAAGTGTCCGCGTTGCTCGGGCGCATGCCGAGCGCGGTCGGCTATCAACCGACGCTCTCGACCGAGATGGGCGACCTGCAGGAACGCATTACCTCGACCAAACGCGGGTCGATCACCTCCGTGCAGGCCGTGTACGTGCCGGCGGACGATATTACCGACCCGGCGCCCGCGACCACCTTTACGCATTTGGATGGGTCAATCGTGTTGTCGCGTCAGATTGCCGAGTTGGGCATCTACCCGGCCGTTGATCCGCTGTCCTCGACTTCCCGGATTCTCGATCCGCTCGTCGTCGGCGATGAACACTACAAGGTCGCGCGCGGGACCCAGCAGGTGTTGCAGCGCTACAAGGATTTGCAGGACATCATCGCGATTCTCGGCATGGAAGAACTGAGCGAGGAAGACAAGCTGACCGTTGCGCGTGCCCGCAAGATCCAGCGGTTTCTCTCGCAGCCGTTCTTCGTCGCCGAACAGTTTACCGGCACGCCTGGCAAGTATGTGCGTATTGGCGACACGATTCGCAGCTTCAAGGAGATCCTCGAAGGCAAGTGCGACGACCTGCCCGAGCAGGCGTTCTACATGGTGGGTGCCATCGAGGAAGCGCGCGAGAAGTCGGAGAAGATGAAGAAAGCCTAAGCAATGGCTGAGCGGACTTTCCAATTCGAAATCCTGACCTTGCAGCAATCATTCCTGCAACAGGACGTTCGTTTCGTTGTCGCGCCCGGTCAGGAAGGCGTCTTCGAGGTCATGCCCGGTCACGCTCCCTTCGTGTTCGCGCTCAAGCCGGGAGCCCTGCGGATGCGATTGCCCAACGGCGAAGACCAGTATGTCGCCGTCGGCTCCGGGTTCCTCGTGGTGCAACCAGAGCGAACAACGGTCATGACGCGCAGTGCCGAACGACCTGAGCAAATCGATGTCGAGCGTGCCGAGCGCGCCAAGGCTCGCGCCGAGGAACGCGTTGCTCAGCACCCCCCGGGAATTGACGTGGCGCGCGCCCAAGCGGCGCTGCAACGTTCGCTTGCACGCCTGAAGGTGGCGGAGTACCGTGTGCGGGAGCGATGAATAAAGCGATCATCGGCGGCGGCGGAGCGAAAGAGCAGGCGCGCATTGATGCTCACATACACGCGTGGCAAGCGATTCAGCAGGCTCACCCCTACCATGTTCCCGAGCGGTTGCCGTTCATCACGATTTCCCGCGAGTTCGGCTGCGAAGCCGTACCGCTGGCCCATTACCTCGGCGACCTGCTCAATGAACGTTGCCGGCCCAAGATTCCGTGGGTCCCCTACGATGAAGAATTACTCGATCGGGTCGCCCAGGAGTTGCACATCGCGCGGACAGTAGTCCAGTCGCTCGATGAGCGGCGGCGCGATGAGATGAGCGAGTTGTTCAATGCCATCCTCAACGTCAAGGTGGATGAGGCGGTTGTGGTGCGGAAGGCGGCCGAAGTCATCCGCTCCCTGGCCACGCATGGCAATGCCATTGTCGTCGGCCGCGGCGGCTATCTCATCACGCAGGATTTGAAGACGGGGCTGCATGTGCGTTTGGTGGCGCCACGCTCCTGGCGGGTGCAGAAGTTCGCCGAGAAACATGGTGTACCGTTCCCGCAGGCAGAACAGTTGGTGGAGATTGGGGAAAAGGAACGAAACCGGTTCATCCGCACCTTCTTTGTCCAGAGCTGCGACCCCGACAGTTATCACGATCTGATTCTGGACAATTCACGCTTCAACCTCGCGCAACTGGCCGAGATTGTCTTCGCCGCCTTGTCTTGCCGCTATGGCGAAGTGTTGACCGACTGACCGGTCACTTCTGCCATTTGGTTTCCCGCGCGCCTTCTCGGCGATTGGTCCATCGCGCCAAAACGAAGAGCGCATCGCCCAGCCGGTTCAAGTAAGGGATCACATGTTCGCCAATGGTTTCCTTGTGCGCCAGGCGGACGCAATATCGTTCCGCGCGACGGCAAATGGTGCGGGCCACATGCAAAGCTGCCCCGGTGGGAGCTCCGCCCGGCAGGATAAACGCCGTCAAGGCCGGTAGGTCCGCCTCCAGCTCGTCAATCAACTCTTCGAGTTTTGCGACCTGTTGCGGTTGCACCCGCGAAGCACTTGAATTCGGGGAGGCAAGCTCGGCGCCGAGATCGAACAGATCATTCTGGATGCCGGCAAGAATCCGGTCGAGCTTCCGTGACTTGTTGGCTGACCGCGCTACTCCAAGGACGGAATTCAGTTCGTCGACTGTGCCATAGGCCCAGAGGCGGGGAGAATCTTTGCTGACCCGTTTGCCGCCAAACAAGCCGGCAGTCCCGTTATCGCCGGTGCGTGTGTAGATGCGCGGCATGGGTTCAGCACTTCTGGAACTGGGCGGGAATCAGGCACATGAACTTCAGCAGGCTGCTGCCGGTGTTTTTGAACTGGTGCATCTCGTCAGCCGGGACAAACAACACATGGCCCGCTTTCAACGCCACTTCCTGTCCCTCGCGCCAAACCGTGCCTTGGCCTTCGAGGATGAGAACCTCGTGCTCATACGGATGCTGGTGCAACGGGGTGTGACCGCCCGCGGCGACTTCGAAGAAGCGCATCGCCATGCTCAGGTTGCCGTCACGACTGCTCAACGCCACCCGGTAGGCGCAGCCTTGCGCACCCGGCATCTCGACTTTCTCCAGCGGCACATCAGTGGAATGAGTAACTTTCATCGCGCGCACTCTCGCCCAACATTCGCGACTCGACAACTGCGAAATCAGGACTTTTACTGCCGCGACGCAGAGCCGGGGGGGGCTGTTACTCGCCCATGACTTTGATAACGGCACGTTTGCGGCGCTGGCCGTCGAACTCGCAGTAGAACACTTCCTGCCACGGCCCCAGATCGAGCTTGCCGGCGGTCACCGGCACGATGACTTGGTGATGGACCAAGATGCTTTTGAGGTGGCTGTCGCCGTTGGTCTCGCCTGTCGCGTGATGTTGATAGTCGTCCCGGTAAGGGGCGAGGTGTTCGAGCCACTTGTCAATATCTTGCCAGAGCCCGGATTCATTGTCGTTCACCACGACGCCGGCCGTGATGTGCTGGGCGCTGACCAACACCATGCCTTCCCGGATATCGGCTTTGTGGACCGCGGCGGCGACCTTGTCGGTGATGCGGATGTATTCGCGGTGCTGCTGGGTTTCGAACCACAGGTATTCGGTGTGGGATTTCATGTGTTGATCTCGTGGGGGTACACGCGTTTCTGGCCGCTGGGCTTGGCCTCAGCCGGTACGATGACGGGCGGTGTCTCGCCATTCGCGGCAAGGCGGCGCAGGAGCCGGTCGCGCATCTTGTCGGCCACGGGGCGATGTGACTGCATGGTGATGAGGTTATTGAGCTCGTAGGGGTCAGCCAGCAGGTCGTAGAGGCAATCCTCAACATAGCGGTCGGCTGAGCCCGCATCGGCTTGTGGGGCGGTCACACTGTATTTCCAGCGTTGGGTTCGAATGGCGCGACCGACTTGGGATTCGCTGATCTCAATGAAAAGATCATCGGGCCAGTCGGCCGGTCGTCCACCGAGCAAGGGCAGCACGGACCGTCCCTGCATCTGTTCCGGCACAGGGATGCCCACCGCATCCAAGAGTGTCGCGGGAAGGTCCACCAAGCTGACGAGTTTCTCGATGCGTCCGCCACCCGTGAAAGGGCCACCAATCAAGGCGGTGGGAATGCGCACTGAGCTTTCGTGACAGGAACGCTTGTATTCGGAGTTGCGGGTCTTGAAATGGCAGCCGTGATCAGAGGTGAACAGGATGATCGTGTCCTCCGCCAACTTGAGGCTCTTGAGGGCGTCTTGGAGGCGCCCCAGTGCTTCATCCAGGCGTTTGACCATGCCGTAGTAACCGCCGAGGTGTTGTGGGGCGGTGCCCCCGAGCGCCGCAAGGTCGGGCGGAACCCACCGGCCGTGATAGCGGTCGCGCAGAACATCAGGCGCAGGATAGTCATCACGATGGTTCTGGAAGTGTGGTTCGAGGAAGGAGAGAAACAGGAAGAAGGGCTCCTGTTGGTGGGCGTCAATGTAGCGAATCGCGGCATCGGTCTGTGCGTCAACCCGGTACCCTGGCAGTTTCACTTCCTTGTTTTCGCCATCGAGCATGCGCGTGTCGTAAGCATCGGAAGTATGTTCGAGCGCGTTGGCCGCCAACCAGTACTCGTAGCCGCCACGTTGCTCGACCGGGACCGCCATTTGGCTGGCGAGGTGCCATTTGCCGATGTAGGCGGTCCGGTAACCAGCATCGTGAAAGTAGTGCGCCAAGGTGCGCTCCGTCGGGGGCAGGGGAATGCCGTTGCGCCAGCAACCCACTGTGGTGGCGTACTTGCCGGTTTGCAGCACGGCACGGGCAGGGCCGCAGACCGGCTGGCAGGTGAAGGCGTGGAAGAGGTGGGTGCCGCGTTGCGCCAGCAGGTCGAAGTTGGGTGTCAGGTCGAGTGGGTTGCCGTGGACGCCCGTGGTGTCCCAGCGTTGCTGGTCGGTGAAGAAAACAATGACGTTCGGGCGACGGCTCAAGGGATTTTGCCTCCGCAACAGTGTTTGTATTTTTTGCTGCTGCCGCACGGGCACGGGTCATTGCGCGCGGGCGGTGCTGCCGGCTTGCGCTCGCGTTCGCTGAGCACCCGCATGATGGTCTCGGCCGGCTGACCCGAGCGCACGATGTCGCCAAGAAGACGCATGTACGGATTGATATGGGTGAAGAAGTTCTTGTACCCCGCACAGAGATAATTCAGGCCCGGCTCACCGTCGGGCGTGTTGATGAAGCGGTGTTTGGGGCATTCGCCGTTGCAGGCGAAACGGACTTCGCAGCGCCGGCAATACTGCGGCAGCGTGTCGGCCTTGTCGCGGCCGAACTTCACCTGCATCGGCGAGAACACCATCTCTTCGATGGGCCGTTCCATGATGTTGCCGAGTTTGAACTCGGGATAGACGTAGTGGTCACAGGAGTACAGATCGCCGTTGTGCTCCAGTGCGAGCGCCGTGCCGCAGCGTTCCGCAAAGACGCACAAGGAGGCCGGCATGCCCAACCAAGTGCCCAAATGGTTCTCGAAGGACATCACGAAAACTTTGCCCACATCATGCCGGATCCATTCGTCGAAGATGGCGCACTGGAACTCGCCCCACTGTTTCGATTCGACACTCCACGGGGTAACCGGTGAGGGTGGTTCGCCCGCCGGTGATTGTGGCGGCGACGCGAGCACTTGGCCTGGCCCGACGCGTTCGACGAGCGGGATGAACTGCATGAATTGCGAGCCTTGTTTGCGCAGGAACCGGTAAACGTCCAGTGGATGCCGCGAGTTATACCGGTTTACCACGGTCAACGTGTTGTGCTCGACTTGGTGTTTCTTCAGGCAATCCCAAGCCCGCATGACGCGGTCAAACGTCGGTTGGCCACCTTTGTCCACCCGGTAATGGTCATGAAGCTCGCGCGGACCGTCCACACTCAAGCCGATCAGGAACTGGTTCTCGTGCAGGAACTGGCACCATTCATCATCGAGCAGGATTCCATTGGTCTGAAAGGCATTGGTGATGCGTTTCCCATTGGCGTAACGCTTCTGCAGCTCGACGACCCGTCGATAGAACGGCACCCCCATCAACGTTGGTTCGCCTCCTTGCCAGGCGAAGCTGATTTCCGGCGCATCCTGACCCTCAATGTAACCACGGACATACTTGTCCAGCACCTCGTCACGCATCCGGAAGTCGCGGGTCCCCGGGTACAACTGTTCCTTTTCCAGATAGAAGCAGTACCTGCAATCGATGTTGCAGATGGCCCCGATGGGCTTGGTCATGAGATGGAACGCGCGCATTGGCTGGTGGATCTGACGCGAAGACTGTCACCAATCCGCCAGCCGGTCAAGAGTTCAACCGAGTTCAGTGCCCGTCGCGCACGGGCGGCGCCATGGCAAGCGTGCTAACGTAGGGAGGAATGACCGAACAAGAATACCGGCAACTGCAACGACGTACAGAGCGCATCTGTGCGTTGATCCTGATCGAGGAATATCCCGCGGTGGATATCGTGGTGGAGCGTTCCTTGCTGCGGAGCGAGGTGGCGGAACGCTTCCCTGCTGACTTGGATCTGTACGACCTGATTTTTGAGAGCCGGTTCGACCGGCTCTGGGAACAGTTTCGCGCTGAGGAGATTTAATCAGCTTCGTTCCACTCGGCGGGATGCCATTCCAGAATTTCGTTGATCTGGTCGAAGACATGGACGCTGCTGCCGCTGAAAAAACGGTCCTGGTCAAGGGCAGCCAGTTCTTCCTGCATGTCGTCGAGTGTACAGTCGCGCGCGTAGTCGTGGGTTTCGTTCAGCAACTTGATGCGCGCATTGGCGAGGGCATCCAGAAAATCGTAGAACGGCCCTTCATCTTCGTCAGCCACCAGCGGCATCGCGAACATTTCGGCATCCTCGGCCAGAGCGGCAGCCGTGATTTCCAGGCGCAGGTGGCCTTCGCCGACTTCGGCGTCCAAGGCATAGGCTTGGAAGGCACTACTGAACTGCGCGAGTGCCAAACCATGTTCCTGATATGTGGGCAGATGGTCGAGCAGGTGGCGGACCTGGCGCGGGTCGAGTATGCCCATGGAACTGGAGGGAGTAAGGACCGCGGATTCCTCGAGTTGGTCAATCCACCAGTTGAAGTCTTCGCCAATGCGAACGCCAATGGTTGTCGGTTGCGCGCCCATGTCGAAAAGCACTTTGCATTTTGCATTGCCGAAGGTCAAAATCAAATATGAGCAACAGCCTGATTTCTCTCCCCGGCAAGGAGCCCCGAGTGGGGCGCAATGTCTTTCTGGGCGCGGGATCGCGTTTGGTGGGCGCCGTGACGGTTGGCGATGAGTCGAGCATCTGGTTCAACGCGGTTCTGCGCGGCGACATCGAGCCGGTGATCGTCGGTCATCACACGAATGTGCAGGACAACTGTGTCTGCCATGTTGGCGCGAAGCATCCCTGTGTGGTCGGCAATTACGTGACGGTCGGGCATGCGGCAATCCTGCATGGGTGCACGATTGGTGATGAGGTGTTGGTGGGGATGAATGCGGTGGTGATGTCGGGCGTGGTCGTCGGTCAGCAGAGCATCATCGGGGCATCCGCGCTGTTGACCGAGGGGATGCAGGTTCCGCCGCGGTCATTGGTCTATGGGGCACCGGCGCGGGTGGTGAGTCAGCTCGGGGAAAAGGAATGGAGCAGCATCCGCGACTACGCCGAAGGGTACTGCCGGTGGGCGGAACAATACCGCCAAGAAGGCGTTTCGCAGGCGGTCAGGCTGCCGGTGGTTTGAGGCCGCTGTCGAGATCGGCTGAGGCGCTGCGAACTTGCATCTGGATCTGATCGCCGGTCTCCGTCCCGGTCTTTGCGATGGCCCCGGCAGGCAGTTCCAGAACGTAAACAGCATGTTTGGTGATGCAGGTGCGGAAGGGCGGGATGGCCGGCACCATCCGCAGCACCCGCAACTCGCGATCAAGAAACAACACGTCAATCGCGAACCGCATGCCGAAGGTGTGAATGCCGTAACAGCGGTCGATGAGCAATCCCTCACCGGCGGCGAGGGAATTTCGGTTCAGCAGCCCGACCATCCGCTTCAGGACGGTATCGGCAAACCGGCAGCGGTCCGCAATGAGGGATTTGCGAGTGGCGTTGACCAAGACCATCAAGTCATCCCTACTGCATGATCTGTTGCCAGATGCGAATGCCGGCCGGTCCCAGCAACACCACAAACAGGGCCGGAAAGATGAAGAACACCAGCGGGATCACCATCTTGACTGGCGCCTTCATGGCTGTTTCCTGGGCGCGCTGGCGACGACGGACCCGAATCGAATCGGCCTGCACCCGCAAGGTGTTGGTGATGCTGCCGCCCAAGCGACTGGCGTGAACGACAGCGGTGATGAAAATCTTCAGTTCTTCCACACCCGTGCGGTTGCCCAAATCTTCCAGGGCATCCAGCCGCGGTTTGCCGAGGCGGATTTCATTCAAGGTCTTGGAGAACTCCTCTGCCAGTGGTCCTTTGATCTTGCGCATCGTGTAGCCCACGCCGGTATCAAAACCCATGCCCGCTTCCACACTGATGGAGAGAACGTCAATCGCGTACGGCAAGGTGAGCAGGATTTCCTCCTGACGCTTGCGAACGCGCTGTGCCAAGAGAATCATCGGGAATTTATAGCCGGCAGCGGCCGCCACCATCAGATAGGCAAAACGGACATCACTCTGGTTCTGACTGCCAAGCGAGACGAGCAGCAGAAGCATGAGTGCGACGAACAGGATCAAGCTGAACCAGCTCAAACCGAGCAGTTGGGCGGCGGTGACGCGCGG
>JBFZFE010000141.1:0-21690 GCA_041306525.1 Verrucomicrobiota bacterium
TCTACATCTATGGCCCGGCCGGTGATGTCGCGCACTGGAAACAGGAACTGGCCGGCACGTTGCCCAAGGCGGGCATCGAAGCGCCGCCGCTCCCAGCCGGTGCCTGGCCGCAATGCACCGAGAAACCCCAATCTTAAACAAACAGCAGACCTAACGAGGAACCAGCACATGGAAAAAGCCACGATCCACAAAATCGGCATCATCATGAACGGCGTGACCGGGCGCATGGGGACCAATCAGCACCTCATCCGCTCGATCTGCGCCATCATCAAACAGGGCGGCGTCAAGATCAGCCCCACCGAGTCGATCATGCCCGACCCGATCCTCGTCGGCCGCAACCCGGTCAAGCTCGAACAACTCGCCAAACAAGTCGGCGTCCAGCGTTGGACCACCGACCTCGAAGGCGCGTTGGCCAATCCCGAGGACACGATTTACTTCGACGCCCAGACCACCGACCGTCGCGTCGAGGCGGTGAAGCAGGCGATCAAGGCCGGCAAGCACATTTATTGCGAGAAACCGACCGCCACCAACACCAAGCAGGCGCTCGAACTTTACGCGCTCGCCAAGAAAGCCGGTATCAAGAACGGCGTCGTTCAGGACAAGCTCTGGCTGCCCGGCATGGTCAAGCTCAAGGTCCTGCGCGATACCGGCTTCTTCGGCAAGATCTTCAACGTCCGCGGCGAGTTCGGTTACTGGGTGTTCGAGGGCGACAACGTCCCCGCCCAGCGTCCCTCGTGGAATTACCGCAAGGAAGACGGCGGCGGCATGATCATCGACATGCTCTGCCATTACCGCTACATCCTCGACAATCTCTTCGGTGAAGTCCAAGGCGTCTCCTGCCTCGGCGCGACCCACGTGGACAAGCGTTGGGACGAAGCCGGCAAGGCGTACAAGGTCACGGCCGATGACAGCGCCTACGCCACGTTCGAACTGGCCGGTGGCGTCACCGCCCACATCAACTCCTCCTGGTGCACACGTGTTCGTCGCGACGACCTGTTCGTGCTCCAAGTCGACGGCACCCGCGGCAGCGCCGTGGCCGGCTTGCGCGATTGCTGGGTCCAAGCCTACGGCAGCACGCCGCGCCCGGTCTGGAACCCCGACATCGATCAGCCGATCAACTTCTACGAGACCTGGCAGAAGGTCCCGCATCAACAGACCTACGACAACGCGTTCAAGATCCAGTGGGAGTTGTTCCTGCGCCACGTCGTCAAGAACGAGCCGTTCCGCTGGAGTCTGCTCGAAGCCGCCAAAGGCGTCCAACTCGCCGAAAAAGCCATCGAGAGCTGGCAAAAGCGCAAATGGGTCCAGATTCCAGCCCTCAAAGGATAGTCCAGAGTCCTGAGTCCAAAGTCCAAGGTCAGGAGACGGCATGGCCAGTATTGAGCGTTTTGAGGACATCGAGGCTGGGCAGAACGCGCGGCGGTTGACGTCGGCCATCTACACAGCAACCAAAGCGGGAGAGTTTGGGCGCAACTTTGGGCTTCGCGATCAGATTCGGCGGGCATCAGTCTCCGTGATGTCCAACATTGCCGAAGGCCTTGAACGCGGTGGTGACCGGGAATTCTTGCAGTTTCTGTCCCAAGCCAAGGGCTCAGCAGGGGAAGTGAGATTACAACTCTACGCGGCGCTGGATGCCGGCTACATTGACCAAACGCAATTTGAAACGCTGTACAGCTCTGCCTCCACCTGCTCCCGGCACATCGCCGGCTTCATGAGGTATCTGGAGCAATCACCGCTGAAAGGAAGCAAGTACCGATGACGACTTTCGACGTTGGACCTTGGACCTTGGACTCTGATTTATGAAACGCGTGGCGTTGGTTACCGGTGGTTCGCGCGGTATCGGCTTCGGTGTCGCGCAGGCATTGCTGAAGGACGGCTTTGAAGTTGCCATCTGCGGCATGCGGCCGACCTGCGAGCACTCGGAATTCTTCTACTGTCAGTGCGACATCGGCGATGCCGGGGCCCGGGCGCGGATGATCGAGGCGATCAAACAGAAGTTCGGCCGCCTCCACGTGCTCGTGAACAATGCCGGGGTCGCCCCGAAGGTGCGCGCCGATATTCTCGACGCCACCGAGGAGAGCTTCGATTACCTCATCCAGACCAACCTCAAGGGCCCGTACTTCCTGACCCAAGCCGTCGCGAAGTTGATGATCGAACAGAAACAGCCCGGCTGCGCGATCATCAACGTCTCATCCATCTCCGCCACCGTGGCCTCGACCAATCGCGGCGATTACTGCATTTCCAAGGCGGGCGTCGCCATGGCCTCACAGCTGTGGTCGGCCCGTCTCGGCGAGTACGAGATACCGGTTTACGAAGTCCGTCCCGGCGTCATCAAGACCGACATGACCTCCGCGGTGACCGGTAAGTACGACAAGCTTCTCGGCGAAGGTCTCGCCATCCAGAAACGTTGGGGGACGCCCGAGGACGTCGGCAAAGTCGTCGCCGCCCTGGCCCGCGGCGATTTCCCGTACTCGACCGGCGCCGTGCTGATGGTCGACGGCGGTCTGACCGTGCAACGCCTGTGATTCAGCTGCCATTCGGTCCGCTCGCACCGCCAAACTGAGTTGCTGGTCGCCATGGCGCGACGGTGCTGTAGAAACGGACCAGATTGTCCATTTCTCAAATCAAGGCAAACAGACTTTATTATGCACGAAGTTCCTCAATTAAACGTGATCCCGTCTTCAGATGCGTCTAGATGCGACATGTTTATGGTCGGTACCAGACTGGTGGCGCGAAGGGGCAACGCGCGCTCGAGAAATGGCCAAGTATTACGAGTCGCGTAGTTATCGGCTGTGGGTGTTTCCATCCACAGGAGAGTGCTACCTGTACGACTTGAGTGGCACTTGAGATTCGAGGGAAGCGCGCAAGCGGATTGGCGTTCTTTAGCCCAAGCCAGAAGCTGAAGAGCACTCCAGCAGTCCAAGAAATCGCGGCGGACGCCGCTCCCACCACAGGAGAAATGCTGAAATACTGAAACTTGAAGCCTGACGGTCAGGCGGTTTTTTCCTTGCTGCCGAAGACGCGTGAGATGACGACGAAGAACAGCGGGATGAAGATCAGATCGATGAAGGTGGCCGAGAGCATGCCGCCGGTGACGGCAGTGCCGATGGCGTTCATCGCGCCCGCGCCGGCGCCGCTGGCCAGCGCCAGGGGCAAGGTGCCAAAGAAGAACGCCAGCGAGGTCATGATGACAGGACGGAACCGGATGCGGACGGCGTTGAGGGTGGCGTCTTGGAGGCTCTCGCCTTGCCGGCGTTGTTCCTTGATGAACTGGATGATCAGGATGGCGTTCTTGGTCGAAAGCCCCATCGTGGTGAGGAACCCGATCTGGAAATAGACGTCGTTGGGCAGTTGGCGCAGGGAGGTGGCCAGCAACGCGCCGAAGACGCCGAGGGGGATCATCAGCAGGTTCACAAACGGGATGGTCCAGCTCTCGTAGAGGGCGGCGACGCAGAGGAAGATGACAAGCAGCGAGAAGCCGTAGAGCAGGGGGGCCTGGCTGCTGGCCATGCGTTCCTGGAAGGAGATGCCGGTCCAGTCGTAGCCGATGCCGGTGGGCAGTTTGGCGACGGCTTCTTCCATCGCCTGCATCGCTTCGCCCGTGCTGTGGCCGGGGGCGGGTTCGCCTTGGAAGTTCATCGAGGGAAAACCGTTGAAGCGTTCCAGGCGCGGCGAACCGCTGGTCCAGTGCGCCGAGGCAAAGGAGGCGAACGGCACCATCTGGCCATGCTGGTTGCGGACGTGGATCTTGTCGAGGTCACCGGGCTGCATGCGGAAGGGGACATCGGCTTGGAGATAGACGCGTTTGACGCGCCCAGCTTGGACGAAGTTGTTGATGTAGCTGCTGCCGAAGGCGGTGGCGAGGCTGTTGTGAATCGCGTTGATCGGCACGCCGAGGGCGCCGGCTTTTTCCCAGTCCACATCCACCCGGTATTGCGGGACGTCTTCGAGGCCGTTCGGGCGGACGTTTACCAGGCGCCGGTCCTGCGCCACCAAGCCCATGAACTGACCGCGGATCTGCATCATCTTCTCGTGCCCCAAACCGCCGCGGTCGAGCAACTGAAAGTCCACGCCGCGGGCGTTGCCGAGTTCGTTGACGGCGGGCGGCTGGACGGCGAAGACCAGGGCTTGGCGGATCTGGCTGAAGGCGCCCATCGCGCGCCCGGCAACGGCTTTGGCGCGCAGCCGGGGATCCTTGCGTTCCTCCCAGTCGCGCAACTTGATGAACGCCATCGCGTTGTTCTGGGCGCGCCCCGAGAAGCCGAAGCCGACGACGGTCAACACCGATTGCACGGCCTTGGGCTCGTTTTGCAGATAATGTTCGCGGACCTGATCGGCCACGGTCTGGGTCTGTTCCAAGGTGGTGCCGGTCGGGGCCATGATGATGGTGAAGAGCACACCTTGGTCTTCATCCGGCAGGAACGAAGTCGGCAACCGCATCAGCAGGAACCCGATCCCGCCGAGCAATACGACGTACATCAGCAGGTACCAGAGTTTGCGTCGCAGCGAGTGCTGGACGATGCGGAGATACCGGTCACGGACCCAGAAGAAACCGCGGTCGAAGCCCATCAGGAACGGGCGCAGCAAGCGGTTGGCGTTCTCGGCGGGCTCGTGGCCCTTGGGGACGGGGCGCAGCAGGCTGGCGCAAAGCACGGGGGTCAGCACCAAGGCCACCACGACCGAGAGCATCATCGCGGTGACGATGGTGATCGAGAATTGCCGGTAGATGATGCCGGTTGAGCCCGGGAAGAACGCCATCGGGCCGAACACCGCCGAGAGCACGAGGCCGATGCCGATCAGCGCGCTGGTGATCTGGGTCATGGATTTGGCGGTGGCTTCCCGTGGCGAGAGACCTTCCTCCGACATGATGCGTTCGACGTTTTCGACCACGACAATGGCGTCGTCCACCAGCAAGCCGATGGCGAGCACCATGGCGAACATCGTGAGCATGTTGATCGAGTAACCGAAAGCGCCCAGCACCGCGAAGGTGCCGAGCAACACGACCGGCACGGCAATCGTCGGGATCAGCGTCGCGCGGATGTTGCCCATGAACAGGAACATCACCAGGAACACCAGCAGCACCGCCTCGAAGAGTGTTTTGACCACTTCATGGATCGCGACGCGGATGAACGGGGTGGTGTCGAACGGATAGGTGACCTTCATTCCCGGCGGGAAGAACTGGCTCATCTCGGCGAGCTTGGCCTTGACCCGGTCGGCGGTTTCCAAGGCGTTGGCGCCCGGGGCCTGCCGGATCGCCAGGCCCGCGCAGGGCTTGCCGTTGAACTGGACCTGGACATCGTAGTTCTCCGCGCCCAGCTCGGTGCGGCCGATGTCGCTGATGCGGACGATGGAGCCGTCCGGGTTGGTGCGCACGGGAATGGCGGCGAATTCCTCGGGGGTCTTGAGCAGGTTCTGGACAATGATCGAGGCATTGAGTTTCTGCCCCGGCTCAGCCGGCAGGCCGCCGAATTGGCCCGCGGAAATCTCGACGTTGTAGGTGCGCAACGCCGCCTGCACATCCTCGATGGTGAGCTGATAGCTGGTCAGTTTGTCGGGATCGAGCCAGACGCGCATGGCGTAGCCCGAGCCGAAGCTCATCACTTCGCCGACGCCCGGGATGCGCGCGATCACCTTCTCCAAATTCGATGTCGCGTAGTCGCGCAGGTCGGTGCCGTCCATGCTGCCGTCCTCGGAAATCAGGGCGACGATGACCAGGAAGTTGCGCGTGGACTTGTTGACCGTCAGGCCGGCGCGCTGGACCTGGTCCGGCAGGCTGGCCATGGCGAGCTGGAGTTTGTTCTGCACCTTGGCCCACGCCAAATCGGGATCGGTGCCCGGTTTGAACGTCAACTCGACACGCGCCCCACCGGCAGAATCGCTGGTGCCGTTGATGTAGAGCATGTCGTCGAACCCGGTCATCTTCTGTTCGATGATCTGGGTGACGCTGTTCTCGACCGTCTCGGCGGAGGCGCCCGGGTAGAAGGCGTCAATCGCGATCGAAGGCGGCGCGATGGGCGGGTATTGCGAGATGGGCAGGTTGAAGATGGCCAGGACGCCCAGCACCATGATGACAATGGCGATGACCCAGGCGAAGACGGGACGGTTGAGAAAGAATCGGGATAGCATCGTGCGCCTCTCAACTAGCCGGTGAGTTCTGCTTGCCGGCGGGAGCGCTGGGCACAGCGTCCGGTGGCTTCGGCGGCGCAATCTTGACCGGTGCTCCCGGCCGCACCTTTTGCAGTCCCTCGACAATCACCTGGTCGCCGGCCGCCAGTCCGGCGGAGACGAGCCATTGATTGCCGATGACCCGGTCGGTCTTGAGCACGCGGACTTCGGCTTCGCCCTTGGCGTTGACAATCATCGCCAGCGGGTTGCCCTTCGGGTCGCGCGAAATGACGTTCTGGGGGATCAGGATGGCGGTTTCATTGACGCCTTCCTTGATGATGGCGCGCACAAACATGCCGGGCAGCAAAACGCCTTGCGGGTTGGGGAAGATCATCCGCAAAGTCACCGTGCCCGTGGCCGGTTCCACCGAGACATCGCGGAACTGCAGCGTCCCAGCCGCCGGATAGGCCGAGCCGTCTTCGAGCACGAGTCGCACGGCATTGGGTTGGTTCTCGTGGCGGGTCAAGCGGCCGTCGGCCAGCCGTTTCTGCAAGCGCAGCAATTCCGCCGTGGACTGCGGCACATCGACGTAAATCGGGGCGAGTTGTTGGATGGTGGCGAGAGGGGTCGGCTGATAGGCGGTCACAATCGCGCCATCGGTCACGCTCGATTTGCCGATGCGCCCGGCGATGGGGGCGTTGATCGTGGCGTAGCCGAGATTGATGCGCGCCGTCTGGAGGTCGGCTTGCGCTGCCTTAAGCGCGGCGTCGGCGTCGTCGAACTCCTGCTGGCTGACCGCCTTGGTCGCGAGCAACTCGGTCATTCGTTGGGCGCGGGCCTGCGTGGCGTTGAGGTTGGCAGAGGCGCGGTCGAGCGTCGCTTGGAACGGGGCCGGGTCAATCTGGTACAACGGCTGGCCCACCGTCACATCGCTGCCTTCCGTGAAGAGCCGCTTCTGGATCAGCCCGTTCACCTGCGGACGAATCTCGGCGATGGTGAACGGCGCTGTGCGTCCCGGCAACTCGATGGTCAGTTCAACGGGCTGGGGGACAACCGTGATCGTCGTCACCTCGGCGGGGCCAAACATCATCGGCGGCGGCCCCTGGCGCGAGCAGGACGTGAGCAGCAACGACGCGGCAACTGTCAGCGCGGCAGCAAAAAAATGATGGCGGAGATGATTCATACCTTTGATTCTTTCAACTGGATGCCCTTCAACCAGACATCGGTGAACGCGGCGGCGACTTTCTGCGGCTCGGCCTTGATGCCGAACAACTCGATGGACATCACGTGATGGAACACCATGCCGAGGAAGCCGCGGGCCGCCAGCACCGGGTCCACCGCGCGGAACGCGCCGGCCTTGATGCGCTGGCCGATGTACGCGGCCAGCGTCTCGTAATAGACCGCCATGTACTTGCTCGTGAAACGGTCCATCAACTTGTGTTCTTCCAGCGCGCAGAACAGCAGCAGCCGCAGCAACGAGGCGTCTTTCCGGTTGCGCTCGATCAAACCGGCGGCCAGCGCCGTGAACACTTCCTTGTCCGGCCGGCCCGCGGCCAGCAACTCCTTCAACCCGGCAACCCCGGGCGCCGCATCACACTTCGCCTCCATCACCGCCCAATACAGTTCCTCCTTGGACGGATAGAGCCGAAACAAGATGACCTCCTGCACCCCGACCTGCTCGGCAATCTCGCGGGTCGTCGTCCCATGGAATCCGCGCCGGGCAAACAACTCCGTCGCCACCGCCAGAATCTGCTGGCGGCGTTCACAGGCCGGTATCCGATGAGCAACGCGTTCCATGTAAGTGAGTGCTTACAAGTAGGGAAACCGCACCCCGATGTCAAGTGCCGGGAAATCTGCGCGCCGCAGAAACTCGAGCCGAAAGGAAGCCGTCCCGGTAACCTTGCGGCTGCCGGGGCGGGTTCGCTTTGCGGGCCGACCTGATCAGAGGCCGAGCTTCTGAACGTTTTCGAGGACGTGGTCGGCGCTCTTCTTGAGCTGACTGAGTTCGTCGCCGGTGAGCTTGAGTTCGACGATCTTTTCGACGCCATTCTTGCCGAGCAGGGCCGGGACGCCGACGAACATATCCTTGACGCCGTATTGGCCGGTGCACCAGGCAGCGACAGGCAGGAGGCGTTTCTCGTCGTGCAGGATGGCACGGACCATTTCAACGACGCTGCTGCTCGGGGCGTAGTAGGCGCTGCCGGTCTTGAGGAGGTTGACGATCTCGGCGCCGCCGTTGCGGGTGCGGGCGACCATCGCGTCGAGTTTATCCTTGGCGATCAGGTCCTCGACCTTGATGCCGGCGACGGTGGCGTAGCGGACCAGCGGAACCATGTCGTCGCCGTGACCGCCGAGGACCATGGCGTCGACATCGCGCATCGACACGCCGAGTTCGAGGGCGAGGAAGCAGCGGAAGCGGGCGGAGTCGAGGACGCCGGCCATGCCCATGACCTTGTTCTTGGCGAAGCCGGTCTTGATGCCGGCCAGGTAAGTCATGACGTCGAGCGGGTTGGAGACGACGATGACGATGGCGTCGGGGGCGTTGGTCTTGATCGCGTCGGAGACTTGGCCGACGATGCCGGCATTGATCTTGAGCAGATCATCGCGGCTCATACCGGGTTTGCGGGCCACGCCGCTGGTGATGACGACGACGTCGCTGTGGGCGCAGTCGGCGGGGTTGTTGGAGCCGGTGACCTTGGCGTCGAAGCCTTCGAGCATGGCGGATTCCATCATGTCGAGCGCCTTGCCTTGCGGCATGCCCTCCACGACGTCGATCATGGTGACATCGGCGAGTTCCTTCTCGGCGATGCGTTGCGCGGTGGTGGAGCCGACGAAGCCGGCGCCGAAGACAGTTACTTTGCGATTCATGGTAGTAGTTTCCCCTCTGGTTGAATTGCCGTTGCCGCTGCGCTTATGCAAAAAAGCGGCGCCACTGTCGAGCCTGAATTGGCAGTCGGGCAGGGGTTGGTTGACCCTCCCGGACGGGTGGGCTATGCTGCGCACCACTTTGAGCATCATGAGAAACAATTCCGTTGACCAGGAGAAGATCCGGCAGGCTGTGCGCATGCTGCTGGAAGCCATTGGCGAAGACCCGACCCGCGACGGGTTGCGCGAGACCCCCGACCGGGTGGCGCGGATGTACCAGGAGATCTATGGCGGTGGTGAGGAAGACCCGAAGCAGGCGCTCGCCAAGCAGTTCGATGAGAAACACCGGGAGATGGTGATCGTGCGGGATATTCCATTTTTCTCGACCTGTGAACATCATCTCATGCCGTTCTTCGGCAAGGCACACGTCGCCTATATTCCCCGCGGCCACGTCGTCGGCATCTCGAAGCTGGCCCGGGTGGTGGAGGCATTCGCGCGGCGTCCCCAAGTGCAGGAGCGCTTGACCAGCCAGATTGCGGACATTGTGGTGAAAGAACTCAAGCCCGAAGGCGTGGCGGTCGTCTGTGAAGCGGTGCATACGTGCATGACGATGCGTGGTGTGAAGAAACCGGGCACGACGGTGTTGACCTCGGCGATGCGCGGGATCTTCCAGAAGAATTCCTCCACGCGGGCCGAGTTGATGTCGTTGTTGCACGGGCGCCATGCGTCCTCACCGGTCTAGATTGGTGAAGAAGGTTTTCATCAAGACCTACGGTTGCCAGATGAACGAGCGCGACTCGGAAGCGGTCGCGGCTTTGTTACAGCAAAACGGTTACGGCCTCGCCAGCTCAGAGGAGGAAGCCGACGTCATTTTGTTGAACACCTGCAGTGTGCGTGACCTCGCCGAGCAGAAGGCGCTCGGCAAGATGGCTAATCTCGTCCACGAAAAGAAAACGAAGCCGAGTTTGGTCTTGGGCTTCATGGGTTGCATGGCCCAGAGCCGCGGTGGGGAACTACAACGGGATTTGCCGGCCTTGGATTTGGTGATGGGCACGCAGCGTTTTCATCACGTGGTGGAGCACCTTGACCGGTTGTTCGCCGGCGGCGCACCGATTGTGGACATCGCTGCGGAACCCGGTAGCGAGCGTGCCGTGAAGGAGCATGTGCTGGGCACGAATGGTGACCGGCAGGTGACCGCGTTCGTGAGCATCATGCAGGGGTGCGACATGCAATGCACGTTCTGCATCGTGCCGCAGACCCGCGGCAGCGAACGAAGCCGGTCGATCGAGGAGATCGTGGACGAGGTCCGCCGGCTGGTTGACGTTGGTGTGCGCGAAGTCACGCTGCTGGGGCAGATCGTCACGAGTTATGGGCGCAAGGAATCCGGCAAGGCGGCGTTTGTGGAGTTGTTGACGGCCGTCGATGCGGTGGCAGGCTTGGAGCGGATCCGGTTCACCTCGCCGCATCCCAAAGGGTTTGGCGATGACCTGGTGGAAGCTTACCGGCGCTTGCCCAGGCTCTGCGAGCACGCCCACCTGCCGGTGCAAAGCGGCTCGGACCGGATATTGAAGGCCATGAAGCGCGGATACACCCGCGAGTCCTACCTGCGCATTGTCGAGAAGCTGCGCAAGGCGCGGCCCGACATCTTCTTTTCCACCGACATCATCGTGGGTTTCCCGGGGGAGACGGACGAGGATTTCGAGCAGACAGCGTCCTTGATGCGCGAAGTGCAGTTCGAGCAGGCGTACATCTTCAAGTATTCCAAGCGGCGTGACACGCCGGCGGCAACGATGCCGGAGCAGGTGGGTTCCGCCGTCAAGGAAGCCCGCGGTCATGCGTTGATTGAAATTTTGAACGAGACAACCGCGCGCCGAAATGGTGAACTGGTTGGCCAGACGGTGGAGGTCCTGGTGGAAGGCCGCAGCGCGAAGAACAAGCGCCGGCTGTTCGGCCGCATGCGCAACAGCAAGGGCGTGGTGTTTGAAGGCGGCGATGAACTCAAGGGCCGGCTGCTGCCAGTGCGCATCGAGCGCGTGACGCCATTGACGCTTTACGGAACGATACAATGATCAAGTTGTCGGTACTATCGACAGTGTTGGGTTTGGTGATGGCCGCAGGACGGGTCCCGGGCTTGTTCTGGCCGGAGAAGTTTCGTGCGCACGCACTGGCATTTCCCCGTTCGATCTGGTGGGGGCGCATCCTGATGGGGCTGGCGGCAGCGATTGCGGGCGTGGTGGTATTCAATGCCGCCCAGCAAGCAGCCCAAGAGGAACGGCTTTTGTCGATGCCCGGCAATCCGCTGGGCGCCTTGATTCATCTGGTATTTCTCAATGGGCCAGTGCTGACGGTCGTCGGGTTCCCGATCGCGTATGCATTGGTGATCCAGTTCGGCAAACCGTTCCTGGCCTTGCGTGGCGCAGCCGCCTTGCTGTTGCTCCTGGCGCGGGTGGTGGTGGAAACCACCGATCGCAGTGATGTGCCGGCAAGGCTCATCGTCACGACACTGGCCTACATCTGGGTGGTCGGCGCCCTCTGGATGGCGATTGCTCCACATCATATTCGCGATGGGATGCGGTTCGTGATGGCCAACAATGCTCGTTGCCGGCTGAGTTGCGGGCTGGGGATTGCTTTGGGCTTGGGGCTTGTGTTGCTCGGAATGTTTGTATATTAGCCAGCATCTTGAGTTGTTGGTGTGGCCATGCCGCTCTGCCGGTATGGTGGGAAGGTGAGATAATGCGACGGCAGAGCGTCGCGTCCATTCAGGAGAACCATGAGCGAGAAAAGCACTGTCGAGTATTCCGTTGCCCCCAGTGGTGAGAAATTCCCGTTGCCATCGGCGACGGAATACGACGCCGAGTTTCAACGCCTGGAAAAACTGGTGGAGGCGGCCCGCCAGGATGGCAAGGAGATTGTCGTTGTCATGGGCGTGGGTTTCGTGGGAGCGGTGATGGCCGCCATCGTGGCGGACACGGTGGACAAGAAAGGCAAGCCAAGCAAGTATGTCATCGGTTGCCAGCGTCCCAGTCCGCGCAGCTACTGGAAGATTCCGCTGCTCAACCGCGGCGAATCGCCCGTCAAGGCTGAGGATCCCGAAGTTGACCAGATCATCACCCGGACTGTCACCGAGAAGAAAACCTTGGTCGCCACGTTCAATGCCGATTGCCTCAAGCTGGCTGATTGCGTTGTCGTCGATGTCCAATGCGATTACGCCAAGCAAAGCCTCGGCAACATGAAGACCGGCGAAGCTGACATGGCTGCGTTGGAGGCGACGATGCGGACCATCGGCGAGAAGGTTCAGCCGAAATGCCTCGTGCTCATTGAGACAACGGTCGCACCGGGTACCACGGAGTTTGTCGCCTGGCCGATTCTCAAGCGCGCCTTTGCCGCTCGTGGACTCAAGGCGACCCCGTTGCTGGCTCACAGCTTCGAGCGTGTGATGCCCGGCCGCGAGTACGTCTCCAGCATTCGTGATTTCTGGCGTGTCTGCTCTGGGTGCAACGCCGAGGCACGCAAGCGCGTCGAGAAGTTCCTGCACGAGGTCCTCAACACCAAGGAATTCCCGCTCACCGTCATGGATCGTCCGATTGAATCCGAGACGACCAAAATCGTGGAGAATTCCTACCGGGCCAGCATCTTGGCCTATCTGAACGAATGGAGCATCTTCGCGGAGCGCAATGGCGTTGACCTGATCAAGGTGATCAATGCCATCAAAATGCGCCCGACCCACAGCAACATCATCTTTCCGGGGCCGGGCATCGGCGGCTACTGTCTCCCGAAAGACGGCGGCCTTGGGTACTGGGCCTATAAACACATCCTCGGCTTCGAGGATGGCGACAGCGTTTTCAAGATCACGCCCGCCGCCATCGATATCAACGACACCCGCGCCTTGCATGTCGCTGAATTGACACGCGACGCTCTCCGCAACATGGGTCGTTACATTGCGGCGGCCGATGTGCTCATCTGCGGCGCAAGCTACCGGCAGGATGTGGGCGACACCCGCTATTCCGGCAGCGAACTCGTGGTCCGCAAGCTCACCGAGATGGGGGCCGAAATGCGCGTCCACGACCCGTATGTCGAGCACTGGTACGAGTTGGAAAGCCAGGACACCTATCCCGCGCCCGGTCACTCTTGGAAACGGTTCTTCCGGGCCCAGGAACACCTCAAGGATGTGCGCGTGCAGCAAGACATTAAGACCGCGCTCAAGGATGCCGAGGCCGTCATCTTCGCCGTCCCGCACAAGCACTATCTTGAGCTCAAGCCCGAGGACGTCATCAAGTGGGCCGGCAAACCTCTGGCGATCATTGATTGCTACGGCATCCTCAATGACGAGAAGATCCGCCGCTATTTCGAACTCGGCTGTGAAGTCAAATGCCTCGGGCGTGGCCATGTTCAACGCCTGAAGGAAGAAGTCCGCAGCGCGAAACACCGATAAACCGCACACCAAAACGCACCGGAGTCTCTCAATATCATGGAATCCGTCATCAAATTCGGCACATCTGGCTGGCGTGGCATCATCAGCGACACGTTTACCTTTGCGAATGTGGAACTCGCGGCTCACGCGATTGCCCACCATCTGACCGAGCATCCACCAGCTGGGGCGACCAAGCGGGTGATCGTGGGGCATGACACGCGGTTTCTGTCGCGGGAATTTGCGACCCGTTGCGCGCAGGTGTTGAGCAGCCACGGCATGGAAGCTTGGTTGACGAACCGCGACACGCCGACGCCGGTGATCTCGCACATGATCCGGTTGCACAAGGCGGCCGGGGGGATCAACATCACCGCGAGTCACAACCCGCCCGAGTACAACGGCCTGAAGTTCAACGAAGCCAACGGCGCGCCCTGTTCGCCCGAGACAGCAAAAGCGATTGAGCAAGCCGCCAAGCGACTGGCGGCCGGTAACTTCCCCTCCTTTGGCGGAGCCGGCAAGGTGGACGATTTCAAGACGTTCGATCCGCGCCCTGAGTACGTTGCGCAGTTGAAGAAGCTGATTGACTTCAAGGCGCTGAAGCGGCGGCCACGCAAGGCGGTGGTCGATTTGATGTTCGGGACCGGGCGCGGTTACCTCGAAGTGTTGCTGGAGAAGTGCGACTGGGACGTGGAGGCGTTGCACGGGGAATTGAACCCGCTGTTTGGCAACGGTCATCCCGAGCCGATCAAGGAGAACATGGGCGAGTTGCTCGGGCGGCTGAAGAAGTCGAAGGGCGCACTCGGGCTGGGGTTGGATCCCGATGCAGACCGTTTCGCGGTGGTGGATAGCGACGGCACATTCATCAACGCCAACCAGATTCTGGCGTTGGCGCTGCATCACTTGGTGAAGAACCGCAAATGGACCGGTGCCGTGGTGCGCACCGTGGCGACGAGTCATCTCGTCGACGGTGTCGCCAAGATGCACGGCGTGCCGGTGCGGGTGACGCCGGTCGGGTTCAAGTACATCGGCGCGGTGATGGAGAGCGAGCCGGTCATTGTCGGCGGCGAGGAAAGCGGCGGGCTGAGCGTGAAAGGTCACGTCCCGGAAAAGGATGGCGTGCTCGCGTGTCTGTTGATGTGCGAACTGGCGGCGTACGAAGGCAAGTCGCTGGGGAAGGTTCTCGAAGAAATCTACGCGAAGGCCGGCAAGGTTCTCAGCGACCGGATCAATCTGCGCGTCACTCCGCAGCGCAAGGATGAACTGCTCAACCGCTTCGGTGCCGGCCTGGCCGATTTCGGCGGTCGGCCCGTGATCGAGACCATCAAAGGCGACGGCTACAAGTTCCTGCTCGATGACAGCGCTTGGGTGATGTTTCGGGCCTCAGGAACGGAGCCTGTGTTCCGTTGTTACCTCGAAGCGCGCACCAGCAAGCGACTCGCGCAATTGAAGGACGCGGCGCTGGCGCTGGTGCAAAAATAGCCGCACGAGCCTTGATTCGCAGGAACGGCAGTCGTAACATGTTTCGATTGCGCCGCCTCGAAAGGGCGGCGGGACAGTAGCAATGGCTATCATGACTAAAAGAATAACTTTGGGTTTGGTTGCCCTTTTGTTGGGGCTGAATTTGGTGGTCGCAGTTCGCATCTACTCACAGGCGACCACCAGCAAGGCGGACAAAGATAATCCCTACGCGCAACTCGAGCTCATGACCAAGGTCATGGAGTTGATCCGCAAGGATTATGTCGATGCCGACAAAACCTCCTACAAGGAATTGAGCTATGGCGCGCTCAAGGGCATGCTCAGTTCGCTTGACCCGCACAGCCAGTTCATGGAGCCGACCAACTACCAGGACATGCGCGAGGATACGGAAGGCAAGTTCGGCGGTCTCGGCATCGTCATCAGCATGTCCAAGGAAGGTTTCCTCACTGTCGTGGCCCCGATGGAAGACACCCCCGGCGCCAAGGCCGGTTTGATGCCCAATGACCGCATCATCAAGATTGATGGCAAACCCACCGACAAGATGGCGTTGCCGGAAGCGGTTCGCAACCTCCGTGGCGATCCCGGCAGCAAGGTGACCGTGACCATTTTCCGCGCGAAGGCGAAGGACCCGGGTGAGAAGATCAAGGACTACGTCATCGAACGCGCCGTCATCAATGTCGAGAGCGTCAAGGATGCCAAGATGCTTGATGACGGCATTGGTTACGTGCGCATCACCCAGTTCAATGAACCGACGGCTGATGAATTCGAGAAGGCCCTCACCAAACTGGAAGCCAAGGGCATGGATGCGCTCATCCTTGATTTGCGCAACAATCCCGGCGGCCTGCTCGAAGCTGCCCGGCGTGTCGCCAGCAAGTTCGTTCCGGCCGGTGAACTGATCGTTTCCACCGAAGGACGCGACCAGGCCCAGAAACTGGTGTACCGCTCCGATCGCGGCCGCAAACGCAGCTACCCAGTCGTGGTGCTGGTCAACAACGGCAGCGCCAGCGGCAGCGAAATCGTCGCCGGCGCCTTGCAGGACCTGCGCCGCGGCGTGCTCGTCGGGGAGACGACCTTCGGCAAAGGCTCCGTGCAAAGCGTGTTGCCGTTGCCGGATGGTTCGGCCGTGCGCATCACGACCGCGAAATACTACACGCCCGGCCACGCGGTGATTCATGAACGCGGGATCACCCCCGACATCATCGTGCCCGTGTCCGAGGAGGATGAACGCAAACTCCTCGAACAACGCGCCCGCGGCAACCTCCCGCCCAGCGACGAAGAGAGTAGCAAGCCGGCGGAAAAGGCCGTCGATCTTCAGTTGGAACGCGCGGTGGACGTCATCAAGGGCGTCAAGCTGTTCGCCAAGCAGATGAAGACCGCTTCGAAGGACGGAGCCGCAGCTCGCTAGCTGCGCGGAACGCGCCGTGAACATTCTCGGCGTCGAGACTTCCTGCGACGAAACCTCCGCGGCCGTCGTTCGCGATGGCCGCGAGATTTTGTCCAATGTCGTCAGCTCCCAGATCGAACTGCACCGCCCGTACGGGGGGGTTGTTCCCGAGCTGGCGTCACGATACCATTTGGAATTGATCGATTCGGTCGTTGCCGAGGCATTGGCGCGTGCGGGTTGCCTGCCAACTCAGCTTGACGCAGTGGCGGCCACCTACGGTCCCGGGCTGGCTTCCTCGTTGCTCATCGGCTTGAACGCGGGGAAGGGAATCGCCTTCTCCTTGGGTAAACCCTTCCTCGGCATCAACCATGTCGAGGCCCATCTCTACTCGCCATTGATGGCGCAGGACTCCGCCGAACTGTTGCCGATGGTCTCGCTCATTGTCTCGGGTGGCCATACCATCTTGGCGAATGTAACCGGCATCGGTCAGCACACGATTTTGGGCCAGACGCTCGACGACGCGGCTGGTGAGGCGTTCGACAAAGTCGCCAAGCTTCTCGGCTTGTCTTACCCGGGCGGGCCGGAAGTCGACAAGCTGGCCCGGCAAGGTAATCCGGCCGCCATCGATTTCCCGCGCAGCATGCTTGACGATCCCGGGTTGGGTTTCAGCTTCAGCGGCATCAAGACCGCCGTGCTCTATTACCTCCGCAAGAACCCGCAGCCCCATGTCCCCGATGTCTGCGCCTCGTTTCAGGAAGCTGTCGTGGATGTACTTGTCGGCAAAACGCTCCGCGCGGCTCGCGAGACGGCTGCCCGCAGCATCAGCGCGGCCGGTGGGGTCTCAATCAACAGTCGCTTCCGCGAGAAACTGACCGTCGCCTGTGCGCGTCGCCAGTTGCGCCTGCTGCTGGCTCCGCCCTCTCTCTGCACCGACAATGCCGCCATGATTGCCGCGCTGGCCTATCACAAACTCCAAGCGGGCGAACGCAGCGCCTGGTCGCTCGATGTCGCCCCCTCCATCGGACTCGGAATCCAACCTGCATGAAGACTGCCCGCCTCATCGTTGCTGATAGCGAACACGACGCCAACATGCTCTACGCCACCGGCCTGTTCGTCCCCGACCCGTTCATCTTCTTTGCGGTCGGTGGCAAAAAATACGCCGTCATGAGCGATCTCGAAATCGACCGGGCGCGCCGCGCTGCGGACGTCGACGTGGTCGTGCCGATGCGTGACTATCTCGACAAACTCAAGCGCGCTGGCAATCCGAAACCCCGCCTCGGCGATGTTCTGCGCCTCGTCTTGCAGGAACACAAAATCAAAGCCGTTGAGGTCCCGCACAACTTCCCGCTTGGCCTCGCCCGGAAATTGCGCGCCATCCGCGTCGCGGCCCAACAGGAACCGTTCTTCCCCGCCCGCACCATCAAGTCCGCCGCCGAAGTCCGCCGCATCCAGGACGCGCTGCATCTGGCGGAGGAGGGGATGCTGGCCGCGATTGATGCGCTGAAGAGTTGCCGCATCGGCAAGGACGGTTATCTCTATCGGCAGAAGAACCGCATCACCGCCGCTGACATCCAAGGCGTCATCAACGCCACCATTGCCGGGCTGGGCGGCCACGCCAGCCGCACCATCGTGGCTGGCGGCAACCAGGGCTGCGACCCGCACGAGATCGGCCACGGCCCGTTGCGCGCCCACCAGACCATCATCCTCGACATCTTCCCGCGCGACAGCCGTACCGGCTACTGGGGTGACATCACCCGCACCGTGGTTCGCGGTCGAGCCAGCGACGCGGTGAAGAAGCTTTACGCCACCGTCCAACGCGGCCAGCAACTCGGCTTCGAGCGGCTCCGTGCCGGTGTAGACGGCAAGGACGTTCACGACGCCATCCACGCGTTCTTCAAAGCGTCTGGCTATGAGACCGGCCTGCACAAAGGACGCATGCGCGGGTTCTTCCACGGCACCGGCCATGGGCTCGGGTTGGAGATCCACGAACTGCCCCGCGTCGGCGGTATCAACGAGACGCTGCAAGCCGGCAACGTCGTCACCGTCGAACCCGGTCTCTACTACCCCGGCATCGGCGGCGTCCGCCTCGAAGACGTCGCCCTCATCCAAGCCAAAGGTTGCCGGAACCTGACCGCCTTCCCGAAGTTTCTAGAGATCTGATGAAGCAGCCCAACATCCTGATCCTGTTCACCGACCAGCAGCGCGCGGATTCGATTGCGGCGCTGGGGAACCCGGTGATCCGCACACCGTACCTGGACCGGCTTTGCCGTGAGGGCACGGCGTTTACGCGGGCTTACACACCCAGCCCGGTCTGCATCTCGGCCCGGTATGCGCTGGCGACGGGCCTGCCGGCCAACGTGACCGGCATCACTGACAACTGCTGGGCGACGGCGAAACACACCAGCTTCATGCAACGGCTCGCCGCGCTCGGTTACCAGACGCACGGGGTCGGCAAGATGCATTTCTCGCCGATGAAGGAGATGTGGGGCTTTGAGTCGCGCGACTTTTCCGAGGAAGGCGGCGGGGCCGATGACTTCCGCGCTTATACCTCGATCAACACGGCTTTCAACACGTCCAGGACCCGCACGGCGTGCGCAGCGAATACTACTACGTCCCGCAGCCCTCGCAGTTACCGGCCCACCTCCACAACACCGCGTGGGTTGCCGACCGCAGCCTCGCGTTCCTGAAACGTCGTGACCGGTCGCGGTCGTTTCTGCTCTGGTCCAGTTTCATCAAACCGCATCCGCCCTTCGAGAGCCCGACGCCGTGGAACAAACTTTACCGGTGCTCGCAGATGCCCGCGCCGTTCATCCCGTCCGGCAGCGACGATTTGCTGACCTACTGGAACCGCGTCCAGAACCGCTACAAATACCACGATGCCGGGCGCGACGAGTTTCTCGACCGGACCCGCATCGCGGCCTACTACGGTTGCGTATCGTTCATCGATTCCCAGGTCGGCCGCATCCTGGCCGCGCTCGGTCCCGAGGCCGACAACACGCTGATCCTGTATTCCTCCGACCACGGCGAACTCCTCGGCGATTACGGCAGCGTCGGCAAGCGTTGCATGCTCGACGCTGCTTGTCGGGTCCCGATGCTTGCGCGTTGGCCCGGTCAACTGCCTTCGGGACGCACCATTGATGCGCCGAGGAACCTGATTGATTTCTTTCCGACCGTCCTGCAAGCCGCGGGCGCGACTGATTACCGGGAACACGAGGCAGGCGAGAGCCTGCTCGATGTCGCTGCCGGCAAGGTGAAACGCACCACCACATTCAGCCAGTACCTGCAACGCGGTTACGCGCTGCAGATGGCGGCTACGCGCGACGCGAAGTAGATCTGGTCGGCTCCCGACCAACGCGAGTGGCATCTCGACAGGCAGGATGCCCCGTGCGCGCCGCACGCGACGTTGCGCGGTGAGTTGCTGGCGCGCCATGCCCACGAGGTGGACAACGGCGAATGGCGGCGCTACCAGAAACGAACCATTCCGAGCGAGCAGGATGCCGGGCTGCTGTATCAGGACCCGCCCGGCACGCAGGAGGCGGTGAATGCCCTCGGACCGGAGTACGCGCGCAAAATGACGTACTCGTCAGAGGAGACGGGCTGGTTGTTGAATCCAAAGGAGAACTAAATCCATGAGCTTTCCGAAAAACTTTGTCTGGGGTGTGGCCGCGGCCTCGTATCAAGTCGAGGGCGCAACCAAGGTTGACGGCCGCGGGCCGACGGTCTGGGACATGATGTGCCGCAAACAGGGCGCGATCTGGAGCGGTCATACCGGCGACGTCGCCTGCGACCATTATCATCGTTACAAGGAAGACGTGGCGCTGATGAAGTCGCTCAACGTCCAGGCTTACCGTCTCTCCATCGCCTGGTCGCGCGTGTTGCCCGACGGAACCGGCAAGGTGAATGCCAAGGGACTGGCGTTCTACGACAAGCTCATTGATGAACTCCTCAAGGCCGGTATCCAGCCGTGGATCACACTGTTTCACTGGGATCATCCGCTCGCCCTTTACCGGCGCGGCGGCTGGCTCAACCGCGATTCCGCCGATTGGTTCGCCGACTACACCAAGATCATCGTCGAGAAACTCTCCGACCGCGTTCAGCACTGGATGACGTTGAACGAGCCGGTCTGCTTCATCGACCTCGGCCTCAAGGCCGGTATCCATGCGCCCGGCGACAAACTCGCCTGGGCCGAAATCCTGCAAGCCGCGCACCACGCATTGCTCGCCCAGGGCAAAGGCGTCCAAACCATCCGCACCAACGCCAAGGCCAAGCCGCAAGTCGGCTGGGCCCCGACCGGTAATGTCGGCATCCCGGCCACCGACAAACCCGCCGACATCGCCGCCGCCCGGGCTGGCATGTTCACCTCCCGCGAACGCAACCTCTGGCAACACGCCTGGTGGAGCGATCCCGTCTTCTTCGGCCGGTACCCTGAGGACGCGCTCAAGATCTACGGCAGCGACGCCCCGCAGGTCGCGCCCGGTGACATGCGCACCATCAAACAGCCCCTCGACTTCTTCGGCGTCAACATCTACATGGGCGACACTTGGCGGGCCGGCAAAGACGGCGCGCCCGAGAAAGTCCCGCACCCGCTCGGCCATCCGCTCACTGCGTTCCGCTGGCCGGTCACCCCCGCCGCGCTCTACTGGGGCCCGAAGTTCCTCCAGGAACGCTATGGCCGCCCGGTCGTCATCACCGAGAACGGCATGTCCAATGCCGACATCGTCAGCCTCGACGGCCGCGTCCACGACCCGCAACGCATCGATTACCTCCAGCGCCACCTCCGCGAACTGCGCCGCGCCAGTGCCGACGGCGTCGATGTCCGCGGCTACTTCCAGTGGAGCATCATGGACAACTTCGAATGGGCCGAAGGCTACAAAGAACGCTTCGGCCTCGTCTTCGTCGATTACCCCACCCAACAACGCATCCCCAAAGACAGCGCCTACTGGTACCGCGACACCATTGCCACCCACGGCGCGAACCTGTAACAGCAATTCGGAGTTCTCTCACAGAGCACACAGAGCCACGGACCGGAAACCTGAAACCTGAAAGGCGGAATCGCCACAGGAATGTCGCGCCCACGACTTGCTCTCACAGCTTGTTCGGCGCGGGTCTCTGACCGCGCCGCAATGGTGACCGTCAGGTCTCCCGGAAACTGGAGACCTTCGGTCGGCCGGAGTGCGGGGGCAGAGGCCCTGCACAACAGGGGGCGACCGGAGTGCGGGGCAGAGGCCTTCGCACAACAGGGGCAGCTGGTCTGCGGAGCCGCGTGCAGGCTCGCGGCTACAGGGAGAGGGAGCTTTTCGTGAGTTTGAGAATGTGACTTGGAAGGTGGCGCGGGTTGGTGGTAGAAGAACGCGCCATGACCGATCTGGAAAACCAATTGCTCGCCCTTCGCACTGAAGCCGAAGCCGCCATTGCCGGCTGCGCCGACTTGTCGACGTTGACGCAGGTCAAA
>JBFZFE010000142.1:0-3744 GCA_041306525.1 Verrucomicrobiota bacterium
GGCGAGAACGTCAGGATGAACACCGCCTGCACTTCGGGATCATCGAGGATCCGACGGTAATCGGCGGTGTACGCCGCGCCAAACCGGGCCACGTGGGGCGCGGCGGCGGCTTCGTTGAGGTCGCAGATCCACTTCACGCGGGCACCCGCCGCGGCGAGTCCCTCAAAATGAAAGCGGGCAATCATCCCGCAACCGATGACGCCAACGGTCATGTTGCGCTCCTTTCGATGCGGCAGGTGACCGTCGATTCGATGACAGCGCCGGGTTCGAGCCACAGTTCGCCGTCATCTTCGCCGGCAATGAATCCCTCGGCGCTGCGGCCGGTGAAATGACAGCACTGCGCGATGATGCGGTTGTCCGCGATGTAAGCGCGCGCGTGCCGGTCGCCGTCGGCCTCGAACGCGAAATCCCCGAGCGCAAACCGGCGGATGAAACGCTTCGTGCTGCGGAAGTCCTTGCACCCGGCAGCGGTGGCATCGTGCGCCCACGGCCAAGTTGGTAACTCCCACGGACCCGCTTTCGTGGCACGCGGGTCGGGGAAGGCGACGGTCTCGCCGCTGGGGCGACCGATGTGGTCTGCCGGATACCAGTTCCACTCCGCATCGCGCTCCCACTGCAACCGGTCCCACTCGCGCGGCAGGCTCACGGCAACGCCGAGTTCGCGCACGAGCGTCCGCTTGCCGAGCCACGCGAACCGGTACCCGATCTCGACGCGGCCATCCGCAAGGAACCGGTATCGGTACTCGCCTTCGGCCTCGGCATACTTGCCGGTGAGAGTGACCGTGTCGCCGTTGCGCTTCAGCGACGTGCATTGCCAAGCGGTGGCGAGCCCCGAGGGTGGATTCGGCTCGCCCGGCGTGACGACAAGACGACCGAGGTCAGCCACGAGTCCGGCTGCTGGCAAGTCCGTTTCCGAGAACTGCCAGTCCACTGTTGGACCCGAGGGGCGATCAACGCGCCGCGGCTCGAAGCGCCACCGGTTCACGAGCCGCCCGGCCGAATCCCAGCAGGAAATTTCCAGCGGCAGGTTGCCGGTTACGTGAAGTTCCTCGCCGCGCAACACGCAACTGGCCTCTTCTGGTGGGAGCGGGCTTCTGCCCGCGACCGGTCGCGACCGGAAGGTCGCTCCCACTTGGTCGTTGACGGTGAACCGGTACGCCGACAACGGCGCGCTGAACGACCGGTTTTCGACGCGAAAGACGCTGTCGCTGACGCGGTGCAGTTCGACCGGTGCGAACAGTTTCCAGACGTGATGGTACTCGGGGGTCGGGCGTCGCCAGCGGTCGATGAAGCCAAGGCACGGCACATGGTCCTCCGCAGCGGGGTAGCCGGACGGGTAGGCGTACGCAATCGCTTCCATCCCGGTGAACAGATTGCCGCCGATGCAGCCGACATCATTGTGGCGCGTGTGCTCGACGGTTCGGCGCAGCGCGTCCACGTATCGGTCGTGCAGGCCGGGGTCGGTGGCGAGTTCGCCGACGTTGCGGCAGGAGATGTGACACCACTCGGTGTGGAGAATCGGCCGGTTGCCCGTCCCCGGGAAGAACGTGCGCTGCCGGTTCATCGGGTAGTGCTCGGTGTCGATGTCCAGCCCCGGCACACCGAACCCCGTGCTGCCGACGCCGCTGACGAGCACGGGCCGGTGCGGGTCGAGGCGCTTGATGACACGCGCGCTGGCCTCGAAGCTCCAGTCCCATGCCGACTCGTTGCCAACCGACCACAGGCAGACGCAGGCGCGGTTGCGATACTGCAGCAGGAACCGCAACGTGCGCGCGACGTTGGCGTCGCGGACTGCGGGACTGCGTTTGCGGGCGGAGTTGTCGGCGGGATTGAACTCGTTACCCGAGTAATTGAAGAAACTGATCGGCACCTCCATCTGCACCATCACGCCGAGTTCGTCGCAGGCGTCGAGGAACGCCTCGCTGATCGGCCAGACGCGAAGCAGGTTGACGTTGGCGTCGCGGAACAGCCTGACGTCGCGCCAGTGCTCGTCCTCGCGCAACCACCAGCCGGTCAGCGGTTGTTGCGGGTGATGACACGCGCCGAAAACCTTTGTCGGCTTGCCGTTCACGAACAATTGCCGGTCCCGCGCTGCGATCGAACGGAAGCCGATGCGCCGGACGTACCGGGCCGGGCCGGCTTCCATCTCCAGCGTGTAAAGGTACGGATGCTCCGGGTGCCACGGCTTCACGTCGGCAATACGCGTACTGCAACCACCGCGCGCCGTTGTCTCCCAAACGACCTCGCCGGCATCGCGCAGACGGCACGTCACCGGGCCATCACCATGCCACGACAATTTCAGGTTGCCGGTATGGTCGGTGTCGCAAACGAAGTTCTCCAGCCAGCTTGCCGGTAACGCTTCGAGCCAGACCCGACCGGTAATGTCCGGCACCATCGAAGTCTTGTGGCGCGATGATGCAGCATTGAGATCGCCGCCTTGCGTCACGGTGATCTCCAGCAGGTTCGCCTCGCCCGGGCGCAGCGCGGCGGTGACGTCGAGTTGATTTGGCAGGTACGGGCTGTCGATGACGGCAATTGGCTGGCCGTTCAGTTTCACTTCCGCTTCGCCTTCGACGGAGTCGAGCCGCAGCAACACGCGCCGTCCTGTCCAGCCTGCCGGCACCGCAAACTCGCGCACCCAGCGGCCGGCATCCTCGATGACGAGGTTCTGCAACGCGTGGTGGCCGGGAATGCGGATGATCGGCCAGTTGCGCCAGTCGTCCGTGCGCGGCTTGCCGCTGAACCGCCAGTCGCCGTCGAGCGGGAACCGTTCGCTGCCGTCGGTCAGCGGCGTGACTTCCGCCGTGGCCGGCAGGCGGTCGAGGCCGAGTTCGCCGTCGGTCTTGAGGTGGATGGTGGCGCGCGGCGTCGTGAGCTGGGCCAGGTCGCCCAGCCGGAAGGTGCGTTCCTCGGCGATCTCCGCCCAGCCTTCGGTGTTGAACTTCACCAGCGCGCAACCGCCCCGGTGACCCGTGAGCATAATCTGCGCGGTGAGTGTGCCGTCGGTTGGGCCGAGCAACGACAGTGGAATTCGCGCCGCGAACTCGTAATGGGTGTCGTCCACGATGCGTTGGGAACTCGTGTAGGCGGCCGGATCAAGCTGGGCGTTCGGCGCGCCCCAGAACATCAGGTCCGGTCGCGGCAGGTGGAACTTCGCGTAGAAGGCGACGTTGAATGCGTTGGCCGTCGGTCCAGCGACGCGCAAGCCGACGTTAACCGCGGCGCTGTGGTTCGGCGCCTCGGGCACCGGCAGATGTTTGATCGGGTGCTCGACTTCCGCGTGCACTTCGAGAAAGCCGTTGCGACGGGCGACGCGCACCACGGCGCTGATCGGACCGCAGCCGGTGCCGGGAGCAATCAAGTCACGGAGTTGCTGTTCAATCGTGGTCATGGCTTCATTCCATGGCAAAATCGACGGTACTCGTCGAGCATCAACTCGTAGTTGGCCAGCGGCACGCCATCGAAGACGGTGTTGGAGGTGCTGAAGATATAGCCGCCACCGGGCGCGCCGTGTTCGAGACAGTACCGGGCCGACTGCCGGATCGCCTCGGGCGGGCCATGCTGGAGATAGTCGCACCGCACGTTGCCCATCAACGCCATTTTCCCGTACGTCAAGCGTTTGACCTCGGCGATGTCCATGCCGGCCATCGGGTCCACCGACTGGAACGCCGCCGGCCCGGCCTCAACCAGTTGGTCGAGGATCGGCATCATCATGCCGTCGCTGTGAAACATCGGGATCGAGCC